>NZ_JBHXSL010000008.1:258347-259979 GCF_042714725.1 Streptomyces sp. NPDC058685 | reverse complement strand
GCGGCGCGGTGGTTCATGTTCCCAAAACCCAACTTCCCACCCTGGCCGCCCCCGCCATCGTGCTCGTCGGGGGGGGGGTGGCGGCGGGCGCCGTAGGTTGCTCCCGGTCCCCGGACTCCCGCCCCTGTTCTTGACGACAGGTTCCTGGCGTACGGAAGAAGGGCGGCACGCCGATGGCGCGGGTGCTGGTGGTGGAGGACGAGCCGCAACTCGTGCGAGCCCTCGAGATCAATCTCGGAGCACGCACCTACGAGGTGGAATCCGCGCCCGACCTCGACAGGGGAAAGCTTGCCGGGCGCACTACAGCCAGTGACGCCGCTTGAAGATGAAGTACAGACTCGTACACACCACGCCCATCAGGCCGATGGCGAACGGGTACCCGAACCCCCAGCCCAGCTCCGGCATGTTCTCGAAGTTCATGCCGTAGATCGTGCCGACCAGGGTCGGGGCGAAGAGGATGGCGGCCCAGCTGGAGATCTTCTTGATCTCCTCGTTCTGCTCGAAGCCCGCCTCCGCCAGTGCGCGCATCTCCGCGTTCTGCTGTTGCGTCACCAGCGTCGCGTTCACCGTGAGGATGTCCGAGAGCGCCTGGCGGAAGCCGTCGACGCGCTCGCTGGTGTGGGTCACGTGGTCGGCGACGTCCCGCAGATAGCGCTGGAGTTCCTCGTCCGTGCCGTACTTCGCGAAGCCGGCCATCAGACCGTGCAGCATGCCGACCAGCGGGCGGGTGGCGCGCTGGAACTCGACCATCTCCCGGGACAGTTCGTAGATGCGGCGGGAGACCGCCGGGTCTCCGCCGAAGACCTCGGTCTCGATCTCGTCGATGTCGTTCTGCACACCCGTGACGACCGGGGCGTACCCGTCGACCACGCTGTCCAGGATGGCGTACAGCACCGCTTCCGGTCCCAGCGCCAGGAGTTCGGGGTTCTCCTCCATGCGGTGGCGTACGGCGGAGAGGTCCGGCGCCGCGCCGTGGCGGACCGTGATGAGGAAGTCCTTGCCCACGAACACATGCAGCTCGCCGAAGTCCACCTCCTCCTGGGCGTCGAGATAGCGCGCCGCGCGCAGGACCACGAAGAGCGTGTCGCCGTAGCGCTCCAGCTTGGGGCGCTGATGGGCCTCCATCGCGTCCTCGACGGCCAGTTCGTGCAGGTCGAACTCGGCGGCCAGCGAGAGGAGTTCGGCCTCGGACGGGCGGTGCAGTCCGATCCAGGCCATGCCGTCGGGGTACTCGTGCAGTTCGCGGTAGGTCTCGGCGAGCGAGTCGGGGGTCGAGACACGGCGGCCCTCGCGGTACAGCGACGCCTGGACGACACTGCCCTGGTCCTTGTGCACAGGACCGGCGCCGGGGGCCTCGGTGCCCGCCCCGTTCTCCGGCGGAGAGCCGCCCGGGGGCTGGGGCCGGCGGCGCCACTGGGGTCGCTTCGGCGTCAACGGCATCGGCGTCTCACCTCCCACGTCGGTCGGCGGCGCGCAGGGAGAAGTGCGCCGCCACGGCCTCGGTGCAGGATATCCACGTCGCATCGGCAGGGACGACCGACAGGCGTCCGTGCCCGGGCCGGGGGGGGGGCCCCGGGGGCGGCGCCGCGGCGGCGCCGGCCCGCGCGTGGGGGCGGGGGGGGTGGGGCGGGT
>NZ_JBHXSL010000008.1:91486-258337 GCF_042714725.1 Streptomyces sp. NPDC058685 | reverse complement strand
CGACCCCGGCCGTACGCACCCCCGGGGGGGGGGGGGGGCGCGGGCTCTTGGGGGCCCCCGGGCCCGGGGTGCTGTATTCCCCGGTCGCACGGCCAGCCCGTACGTCCGGGGGGCGGGCCGGCGCCCGGGGGAGTGTCCCCGGGCGCGGCACCACACCAGCACCGCCACGCCCTTGAGGACGGAAGGTGTCCGCAAGTCTGAGTAGCGTGTGGTCCATGGCCCCGAAGACGACGCATCCCGTGATCGGCAGGCGCGCCCTCAACCGCGCCACCCTCGAACGTCAACACCTGCTGCGCCGGGCTCCCCGGTCGGTAATGTCCGTCAAGGGCGCCGTCGAGCACCTCGTCGGCCTTCAGGCGCAGAACGTGAAGCCGCCGTACTACGCCCTTGCCGCGCGGCTCGACGGCTTCCGCCCCGAGGAGCTCTCCGCGCTGATGGCGTCCCGCGAGGTCGCGCGCCTGGTGACCCTGCGCTCCACCATCCACACGCACTCCGCGGACGACTGCCTCAGCCTGCGGCCGTTCGCCCAGGCCGGCGGCCCCGACCGGGAGCTGAGGATGTTCCAGTCCCGCGGTGGGCTGGACGGGGTCGATCCCGACCGGCTCCGCACCGTAGCCCGCGAGGTGGTCGAGGAGGAGCCGCGGACCCTGGGGCAACTTCGCGAGGAGCTGCTGAAGGAGTGGCCGGAGGCCGATCCCCTCTCCCTGTCGGTCGCCGCCCGCTGTGTGCTGCCCCTGGTGCAGATCACGCCGCGCGGCGAGTGGGGCCGCAGCGGCCAGGTCGTGCTGACGACGGCCGAGCGGTGGTTCGACCGGGAGGCGTCGCCCGCGGCGTCCGCCGACGAGGTCGTACGGCGGTATCTGGCCGCTTTCGGGCCCGCGTCGGTCAAGGACATGCAGACGTGGTGCGGCCTGACCCGGATGCGGCAGGTCTTCGAGCGGCTGCGGCCCGGCCTCGTCGTCTTCCGGGACGAGAAGGGCGTGGAGCTGTTCGACCTCCCGGACGCGCCCCGGCCGGACGAGGACACCCCCGCCCCGCCCCGCTTCCTGCCCGAGTTCGACAATCTGCTGCTCTCGCACGCCGACCGCAGCCGTGTGGTGGCCGACGACCACAGAAGCCTGACCTGGCGCGGCAACCAGGCGTACTCCACGCTGCTCGTGGACGGCTTCCTCGCCGGGATCTGGCGGTCGGTGGAGGAGAAGGACACGGTGAGCCTGACGATCCAGGCCTTCGGGAAACTCAGCCGCGCGCAGCGCGACGCGGTGGCCGCGGAGGGGGAGTCGATGCTCTCCACCCTGTCCACGGCCACCGCGCACGACATCCGCTTCGGGGACGTTCTCGGTACGTCGTGATCGGAGCCCGCCTCCCCGCTCGGCGAGTCCGGTCAGAGGCCGCCTCCCCGCTCGGTGAGTCCGGTCAGAGGGCGGTTCCCCCTCAGGACGTCCTGGCCAGAGGCCGGCCTTCCCTCAGGACGTCCTGCTCAGAGTCCGATGTCCCGGCCGCGGTGGTCGTCGAACGTCTCCCGGCGCACCAGTAGCCGCGACCGTCCACCCGACACGGCCACCACCGGCGGCCGCCCCGTCATGTTGTAGCCCGAGGCCATCGACACCTGGTACGCCCCCGACGCCGGTACGGCCAGGACGTCCCCGGGCCGTACGTCCTCCGGCAGTTCCACCGCCTCCGCGAGCACGTCGCCCGCCTCGCAGTGCCGGCCGACCACCGTCGTCGCGCGCATCGGTGCGGCCGACGCGCGCCCCACCAGACGGACGGTGTACCGCGCCCCGTACAGCGCCGGTCTGGGGTTGTCGCTCATTCCGCCGTCGACGGCCACGAACACCTGCCCGCCGGTCCGCTTGACCGCCAGCACCCGGTAGAGGGCGATGCCCGCGGGAGCCATGATCGAGCGGCCGGGCTCCACCGTGAGCCGGGGCAGCGGATAGTCGAACTCCGCACAGCTGCGGACCAGTTCGTCGTTGATCCGACGGCCGTACGCCGCCGGGGCAGGCGCCGGGTCTCCCGGCAGATACGCCACGGCGAAGCCGCCGCCGAGGTCGAGCTCGGGAAGGGTGATCCCATGACGCTCGCGGATGCGGGCCATGAAGGCGACCACCCGCCGCACATTCTGCGCGTACGGCTCCGGGGAGGCGATCTGCGAGCCCAGATGGCTGTGCAGACCGGTCAGTTCGAGCCGCGGCTGACCGAGGATACGGGCGATCGCGTCCTCGGCGTCGCCGTCGGCGATGGACAGGCCGAACTTCTGCCCCTCCGCGCCCGTACGGATCTTCGCGTGGGCGCCGGCCTCGATACCGGGCAGCACGCGCACCATCACCTGCTGCGCCCCGGGCCCCGTCACCTGGGCGGCGAGCCGGGCTATCTCGCAGTCCGAGTCGATCACGATCCGGCCGACGCCGAGCCGCAGCGCGGTGCGCAGGTCCTCGGGCGACTTGGCGTTGCCGTGCAGCACGATCCGGTCCGCGGGGAAGCCGCGGACCGCGGCCAGCTCCAACTCGCCCGCGGAACAGACGTCCAGGCCGAGGCCCTCCTGCTCCATCCAGTCGACGACGGCACGGCACACGAACGCCTTGGCCGCGTAGACCACTTCGGCGTCGGGCAGGGCACGCAGCCACGCACGGGCCCGGGAGCGGACCTCGTCCTCGTCGAGAACGTAGGCCGGGGTGCCGTACCGTTCGGCGATCTCGGTGAGCGGGACTCCGCCGACGGCCACGTCGCCCCCCGGTGCGGAGACGGCGGACACGGGCCACACCGAGGGTGCGGCGAGTTCGGGTATCGAGACCGGTACTGCGGGGATGGCAGTCATCCGTACACCTCCAGTGGATCAGTTCAGGAAAGCGTGGACGGCGGTGACGGCGGTCCACACGAACGCGGTCGCCCCGGTCACCCGGAGCACTCCGACCGCGTCGGGGTCCCAGCCGCCGCGGCGGGGGCAGGGCTGGACAGCGGGGGGAGCGGGCGCCCGCCGGGGCGCCGGTGCGGAGAGCTGGGGGTCGACCGTCACGAGCGTGACGCCCAGCGGTTCGGCGAGCGCGCGCAGCGCGGGCTCCGCGAGGCGGATCCACTGCTGCTCCTCGCCGAGGACGGCGAGGAGCCGTTCCCTGCTGGTGAAGCCGACCGCGGTGCGTACGCCGAGCGGGTTGCGCACGAAACGCAACTGGTGTCCTCCGGCAGAGCCGAGCCGAACCGGCACATAGAGCGGCCCTGCCGGGCGGCGTTCGTCGGGGTCGGCGGTGTCCGCGTCCTCACGGGTGAGGGTGTTCATCATGTCCTCCGCTGGGGGAGTCGAGCGCTTTCCTGACCCCTCGAAGCTATGCCCGCCCGGACACGGAACGGCGGTTCCCTGACGCGCTGCTGATCGTGCGGAGCCGCTCTTTGACGCGTCCTTGGCGGGGTGACCGGAGGCGCTCACCGGGTGTCACGGTGAGAGATGCGGACAGCCACTGCCGGACCTCACCCGACCGGTATCACCCGAGCGGTGACGGCCCCCATCCGCAGCGGTGACGGCCCTCATCCGCAGCGGTGACGCCCCCTCATCCCACCCGAGCGGCGATGGCCCGTGCGCACTGGAGGGACTCGGTGCGCGTCGTGTCCACCTCCAGGTCGTAGCGGACGCCCGCGTGGACCACCTCCGCCTGCGCCGAGGCCATCCCGGCGATCCGGTCGCCCCGCGCCACCTCACGACCCGCCGCGACCGTGCTCTCGCACCGGACACCGACCCACAGCACGGGCAGGTCTCCCGCGGCCCGCTGCCACCGTCGCTGCGACGCCGCTCCGCCGAGGAACACCTCGTCGACGACGACCCGGGCGCCCGCCCGCGCCATCGCGACGACGCCCTCGATCCACGCCGCTTCCACGGCCCGGAACGCTTCCCCGACGTGCACCGCGCCGTCCGGGGCGAAGTCGATCCCCGCGCCGGACGTCCGCAGGGACGCGGGCATCGCGTCGACCAGTGTGTCGACCCCGAGGACCAGCCAGGGATCCGGCAGGACCGCCTGGAGGCAGCGGGCGATGCCCGACTTCCCCGAGCTGGAGCCACCGTTGAGAAAAATCAACCGAGTCATCGCGCCACCGTAGGGGCGCCGGCGCGACGGTCAAAGGGGATATCGGGGACGGGCCGGGGGCGGTGACGGGCCTTTCCCGATCACGCGGCCCGCTCGCCGCCACCGTCCGTCCGGGCGGCCCCGGGCACGGTCTCCGTCAGTCCGCGGCTCCCGGATGCAGTACGGCCCCGGATTCCGTCCCGGTCGGTCCGCGCGGCCCCCGGACACGCCTGCGTCAGTCCGCGCGGCCCGTCGCCGCCACCGTCACACCCAGCCCGATCATCGCGAACCCGCCCGCGCCGCCCACCATCGACAGCCGCCGTTCCGAGCGGGCGAACCAGCCGCGGGCCGCGGCGGCGCCCAGACCCCACAGCGTGTCGGTGACCAGGCCGATGCAGATCGGGACCAGTCCCAGGAGCAGCATCTGTGCGGGCAGGCTGCCCGCCGAGTGGTCCACGAACTGCGGCAGCACTGCGGCGAAGAAGACGATGCCCTTCGGGTTGGTGACGCCGACGAGGACGCCGTCCACGACGGTCCTCACATCGCTGCGGGCAGGCCCGGCGGGTGCCGACATGTCGGAGGCCTTCATGTCCTTGCGGTGCCGGAACGCCTGGACGCCGAGGTGAATGAGGTAGGCCGCGCCGGCCAGCTTCACCGCCATGAACACGAGGACGGACCGTTCGACGAGCGAGCCGACGCCCAGGGCGACGAAGACCACCAGCGCGTACGAGCCGACGACATTGCCCAGGGCCGTGGCGACCGCGGTACGGCGCCCGTGCGCCAGCGCCCGCCCGATCACGAACAGCACGCTCGGGCCGGGAATCACGATCACGAGGAGGGACATCGCGGCAAAGGCGAGGAAGCGTTCGGTCGACACCATGGGCGTCATTCAACCCGACGTCGAGGAAGCGCCTCCAGGGCCGGGAGCCGCCCCTCTGCTGTGACCCCGACCACGGACCGACGCGTCACCGGCGCGGCGGTGGGTCACCGGCCCGCGCCCGGCTCACCGTGCCATCCAGCCGCCGTCCACGACCAGCACATGCCCGTTCACGTAGTCCGCCGCCGACGAGGAGAGGAAGACGACGCTGCCCGCGAGGTCCTCCGGGCTGCCCCACCGGCCGGCCGGGATGCGGCCGAGGATCTCCGTGTTCCGCTCAGCGTCCTCACGCAGGGACTCGGTGAAACCGGTGGCGATGTAGCCCGGCGCGACCGCGTTGACCTGCACCCCGCGCGGGCCCCATTCGGTGGCCAGCGCCTTGGTCAGACCGGCGACCGCGTGCTTGCTCGCGGCGTACGACGGCACCCCGACACCGCCCTGGAACGACAGCAGTGACGCCACGTTGACGATCTTCCCGCTGCCGCGGGCCGCCATCGCCGTGCCGATCTCCCGGCAGAGCAGGAACACGGCGTCGAGATTGACCGCGAGGACACCGCGCCACTCCTCGTAGGCGGTGTGTTCGGCCGGTGATCGGTGGATCGCGCCCGCGTTGTTGACGAGGATGTCGACGGGCCGCCGGTCCAGCAACTCCCGCACCGTGGACGGGATCGCGCTCGGTACGGCCAGATCGAGCACCAGCGTCTCGGCGTCGCGGCCGAGGGCGCGCACCGCCTTCTCGGTCTCCTCCAGCGGCCCGCCGCGGCCGGCGAGCACCAGATCGGCTCCCGCCTCCGCCAGCCCCAGGGCGATCGCCCGGCCGATGCCGGAACGGGCGCCCGTCACCAGCGCCGTACGTCCTTCCAGTGAGAACAGCCCGCTCATCGCCACTCCTCGGTCGTGCTCGCACCGCTCCTACCCGCGGGGCCGGGACCCACGCGGCCCGGACCCGCGACGCTCGTGCCTGCCCCGAGGCCCCGGCGGATCACCTCACGGCAGCAGACCCGCACGGCGCGCCGCCACCACCGCCTCCGTCCGGGTGTGCGCACCCAGCTTCCGCATCGCGGCCCGCAGATACCCCTTCACCGTCTCCTGTTTCAGACCCAGCCGCTCCGCCGCGCCGGCGTTGGTCGCGCCCGTGGCCACACACGCCAGCACGTCCAGCTCGCGGGGCGCCAGGGCGATCGCGGGGGCCGCGGACCGGCCGCCCGTGGCTGCCGCCAGCCTGCCGCAGACCTCCAGCAGCGACGCGCGCAGCGACGGGTCGACGACCCGCGGTGCCAGCGCCCGCAACTGGCCGTGCGCCTCGCGGACCTCCTCCCACGACCCACCGCCCGCCGCCGGCTCCCGTGCCACGGCCAGCAGTTCCCGCACCTCGTCCCGTACGACCAGGGTCTGCTCCACGTCCCGGGCCGCTGCCACGGCGGCGTCGAAGGTCCGGTCGCCCAGCGGCACCGGCCGGCGCAGGGCGCCGTACAGGACGCCGCGCACCTTGCGGCGTACGACGACCGGCACCGCGAGCACCGAGCGCAGCCCCTCGGTGGAGACCGCCGCGTCGTACTCATGACTGATGTGGCGGGCCTCGCGGTAGTCGGTCACCGCGCACGGCCGGGACAGCGCCATGGACTTTCCGCCGAGACCGTTGCCCGCGCAGATCGCCAGCCCGCGCAGCGCACCGGTCTGCGCCCCGCTCAGTTCGGCTATCCGCAGCTGGCGGCTGTCGTGCAGCAGACCGCCGAACGCGATGGGCAGCCCGCTCGTCCGGCGCAGCCGCAGCAGCGCCGCTCGCACCTCGACCGCGTCGGCAGGCTCGGACACTGCTCATCTCCCTCGGCGGCGGGTCACCCCCGAAAGGGGGTAGTGAGACCTGGGTCACTGATTACACGATGCTACGCAGTGGTGTGGCAACGAGGAGGACACATGGCGGCAAGCGGCGCGACGGAGGAGTTCCGGGCGGCACGGGACTTCCTGCTGCGGTACCGGGACGACTACACGACGGCCTACCAGGGCTTCGTCTGGCCGCGCCCCGAGCGGTTCAACTGGGCCCTCGACTGGTTCGACGTGATCGCCGAGGGCAACGACGCCACGGCGCTGCACATCGTCGACGAGGACGGCACCGAGACCCGGATCTCGTTCGCCGAGATGTCCGAGCGCTCGAACCGGGCCGCGAACTGGCTGCGCGCGCAGGGCGTCGGACCCGGCGACCGCATCGTCGTCATGCTCGGCAATCAGCACGAGCTGTGGGAGACCGCGCTGGCAGCCATGAAGCTGCGTGCCGTCGTCATCCCCGCCACCCCGCTGCTCGGTCCGGTCGATCTGCGCGACCGCATCGAGCGCGGCCGGGCCTCGCACGTGCTCGTACGGTCCGAGGACACCGGCAAGTTCGCCGAGGTGCCCGGCGACTACACCCGGATCGCGGTCGGCGAGGAGACGGCGGGCTGGCTCCCGTACGCCGAGGCGTACGACGCCGACCCCGGCTTCGCACCCGAGGGGATCACCCGCTCCGACGACCCGCTGATGCTGTACTTCACCTCCGGCACGACCGCCCGGCCCAAGCTCGTCGAGCACACCCATGTGTCGTATCCGATCGGGCATCTCACCACGATGTACTGGATCGGCCTGAAGCCCGGCGACGTGCATCTGAACATCTCCTCGCCCGGCTGGGCCAAGCACGCCTGGTCCAACCTCTTCGCTCCCTGGAACGCCGAGGCGACCGTCTTCATCCACAACTACACGCGCTTCGACGCGGGCCGTCTGATGGCGGAGATGGACCGCGCCGGGGTGACCAGCTTCTGCGCGCCGCCCACTGTGTGGCGCATGCTGATCCAGGCGGACCTCGGCCAGTTGCGGACCCGGCCGCGGGAGGTCGTCGCGGCGGGGGAGCCGCTGAACCCGGAGGTCATCGAGACGGTACGGCGCGAGTGGGGCGTGACGATCCGGGACGGCTTCGGGCAGACGGAGACCGCCGTGCAGGTCGCCAACAGCCCCGGCCAGCTGCTGAAGGCCGGTTCCATGGGCCGGCCGTGCCCCGGCTACCGGGTCGAACTGCTCGACCCGTCCACCGGTGAACCCGGCGCCGAGGAGGGCGAGATCGCGCTCGACCTGTCGGCCCTGCCCGTCGGCCTGATGACCGGATACCACGGTGACCAGGAGCGTACGGACGAGTCGATGGCGGGCGGCTTCTACCGCACCGGCGACATCGGCGCGCGCGACGGGGACGGATACATCACCTACATCGGCCGCTCCGACGACGTTTTCAAGGCGTCCGACTACAAGATCTCGCCGTTCGAGCTGGAGAGCGCGCTGCTGGAGCACGAGGCGGTGGCCGAGGCGGCCGTCGTGCCCGCCCCGGATCCGCTGCGGCTCGCGGTCCCCAAGGCGTACGTGGTGCTCGCCGAGGGCTGGGAACCCGGGCCGGACACCGCGAAACTGATCTTCGAGCACTCGCGTGCGGTGCTCGCCCCGTACAAGCGCATCCGCCGCCTCGAGTTCGCCGAGCTGCCGAAGACGGTCTCCGGCAAGATCCGCCGGATCGAGCTGCGCGAGCGTACGGCCGAGGGTTCGTCCGCCGAGTACACCGAGGGAGACCTGCGATGAGCCTCTCCTACGCCCACGGCACGGGCACCACGGCACTGCTCGGCGACACCATCGGGCAGAACCTCGACCGGGCGGTCGCCGCGTACCCGGGCCGCGACGCCCTCGTCGACGTGGCATCCGGTCGTCGCTGGACGTACGCCGAGTTCGGCGCGGCGGTCGACCGGCTGGCCCGCGGGTTTATGGGCGTCGGCGTCGCCAAGGGCGACCGGGTCGGGATCTGGGCGGTGAACTGCGCGGAGTGGGTGCTCGTGCAGTACGCCACCGCCCGCATCGGCGCGATCATGGTGAACATCAACCCGGCGTACCGGGCGCACGAGCTGGAGTTCGTCCTCCGGCAGGCGGGGGTCTCGGTGCTGTGCGCCTCCCAGCGCCACAAGAGCAGCGACTACCGGGCGCTCGTCGAGCAGGTACGGGCGAACTGTCCCGGCCTGCGCTCCGTCCACTACATCGGCGACAGCTCCTGGGATGAGCTGGCCGACGCGGCCCCGGCCGTCTCGGACGAGCAACTGGCCGCGCGCGAGGCCGAGTTGTCCTGCGACGACCCGGTCAACATCCAGTACACCTCGGGCACCACGGGCTTCCCCAAGGGCGCGACGCTGTCCCACCACAACATCCTCAACAACGGGTATTTCGTGGGGGAGATGATCGGCTACACCGAAGAGGACCGGGTCTGCATCCCGGTGCCCTTCTATCACTGTTTCGGCATGGTCATGGGGAACCTCGCGGCCACCTCGCACGCCGCGTGCATGGTCGTCCCGGCGCCCTCCTTCGACCCGGAGTCGACCCTGCGCGCGGTCGAGGACGAGCGCTGCACCTCGTTGTACGGCGTGCCGACGATGTTCATCGCGGAGCTGAACCTCCCCGGCTTCGCCTCCTACGACCTGAGCTCCCTGCGCACCGGCATCATGGCGGGCTCGCCGTGCCCGGTGGAGGTGATGAAGCGGGTCGTCTCCGAGATGAACATGGCCGAGGTGTCGATCTGCTACGGCATGACGGAGACCTCCCCGGTCTCCACCCAGACCCGCCGCGACGACGACCTGGAGCGCCGCACGAGCACCGTGGGCCGGGTGCTGCCCCATGTCGAGGTCAAGGTGATCGACCCGGCGACCGGGGTGACGGTGCCGCGCGGCGAGGCGGGCGAGCTCTGCACCCGCGGCTACAGCGTGATGCTCGGCTACTGGGACGAGCCGGAGAAGACCGCAGAGGCGGTCGACGCCGGACGCTGGATGCACACCGGCGACCTGGCCACGATGCGCGAGGACGGCTGTCTCCAGATCGTCGGCCGGATCAAAGACATGATCATCAGGGGCGGTGAGAACGTCTATCCGCGCGAGATCGAGGAGTTCCTCTACAGCCACCCCAAGATCGCGGACGTGCAGGTCGTCGGTGTCCCGGACGAGAAGTACGGCGAGGAGATCCTGGCCTGCGTCGTCCCCCGCGACCCGGCCGATCCGCCCGCCCTGGAGGACATCGCCGCGTTCTGCCGCGAGCGCCTGGCGCACTACAAGGTCCCGCGCCGGCTGGAGATCCTCGACAGCTTCCCGATGACCGTCAGCGGCAAGGTGCGCAAGATCGAACTGCGCGAGCGGTACGCACGGAGCTGAGGCTCACAGCTCCCGGCGCAACCACACCCGCGGCCGGCGGGCGAGACCGCTCCCGGCAGCCACCTGTGCCGAGACTGCCGATCAGGCCGCGCCCGAGGCGCCGGTGGGCGGCCGTCGGGTGGGCCGGAACCTGCTCGGCCCGGGCCGAGACCGTCGACCGGGGAGTTCGGCGGCCGTGGCCGGGGTGGGATGCGCACGAGGGCTTGATGACCGAGCACCCTGGGCGCCCAGGGTGCTCGGGACCGCCCGGTCCACGGCCCGTAGGCCCTACGCGCCGGTGGAGACCAGCTCGTCCGCCGGCCCGTTGACCGGTTGCGGACTGCCCGTGAGGTCCATGACGAACAGCGGGACGCCGACGCCGTCCGCTCGGGATCTGGCGTCGTTCTCGTATCCCGCGAGCGAGAAGAAGACGGTCGACGCAGAGGCGCTCATACCGCTCAGCCACAGACACTCGACATCGCGCAGGGTGGCGGGCCGGGTGGAGGGATCGACCCGGGCGATCAGGCCCTGGGCGCGCAGATCCGTGCCGGACGCGGGCCGGGTGTCCGGCTGGACCACATCGCGGAAGCCCAGCCACTGGAGATAGCGCGTCGCCGCCGTCACCGCGTCCCGCGCCGTACGGATGGTGACCGGGCGGAACGAGGGGCGCGGCACGGTCGCCGCACGGGGCAGGGGTATGCGCGCGGGCGGCTCGGGGAAGGAGCGGCCGGCCGGGACGGGGGTGCTCACCGGGCGCACCGGAATGCGCAGCACGGTGCCGCAGGGGCAGCCGAGCTCCGGCTGCGGCCACTGGTCCTGCCGTCCGCACTCCGTGCAGCGAACGGTCACCCAGTCGTCGGTCCAGGTGCGGTGCGTGATGCGTTCCGGCGGGGCCGCGCGCACCAGCGGCGGCGCGAGCGGCGCGCCGCACGCGCACGGATACACCGGTGAGGCGAACAGGTGGTCGCGGCGACAGCACGGGCAGCGCACCGGGACCGGCTCGGCCATCACTTCCCCCTTGGTCTGTCCTGCTGCCGTCCATCGTCCATCAAGAGCGGGGCCTTGGGGAGGGACTTCGGGCATCCCTTGACGACGCCAGGCCCGCCGCCTACATTGCTTCCATATAGCAGAACTATTCTTCCGCATTACGGAATCCAGCTCTGAGGGGCGCGAGGAGCGAGAATCCGCCAGGCCGAAGCAGGAGCACCCCATGCCTCGTATGACCGCTGCCCGAGCGGCAGTTGAGATCCTCAAGCGCGAAGGCGTCACCAACGCGTTCGGCGTGCCCGGCGCGGCGATCAACCCCTTCTACAAAGCCCTCCAGCAGGGCGGCGGCATCGACCACACGCTCGCCCGCCACGTCGAGGGCGCCTCCCACATGGCGGAGGGCTACACGCGGGCCAACCCGGGCAACATCGGTGTCTGCATCGGTACGTCCGGCCCCGCCGGTACCGACATGATCACCGGCCTCTACTCCGCGATCGGCGACTCGATCCCGATCCTGTGCATCACCGGCCAGGCGCCGACCGCGGTGATCCACAAGGAGGACTTCCAGGCCGTCGACATCGCCTCGATCGCCAAGCCGGTCACCAAGGCGGCGACCACCGTCCTGGAGGCCGCGCAGGTCCCCGGCGTCTTCCAGCAGGCCTTCCATCTGATGCGGTCGGGCCGTCCCGGGCCGGTCCTCATCGACCTGCCGATCGACGTCCAGCTGACCGAGATCGAGTTCGACCCGGAGACGTACACACCGCTGCCGGTCTACAAGCCGTTCGCGAGCCGCCCGCAGATCGAGAAGGCGCTGTCGCTCCTGCTGGCCTCCGAGCGGCCGCTGATCGTCGCCGGCGGCGGCATCATCAACGCCGACGCGTCCGATCTGCTCGTGGAGTTCGCCGAGCTGACCGGCACGCCCGTCATCCCCACCCTGATGGGCTGGGGCGCCATCGCCGACGACCACGAGCTGAACGCCGGCATGGTCGGTCTCCAGACCTCGCACCGCTACGGCAACGCGACGTTCCTGGAGTCGGACTTCGTCATCGGCATCGGCAACCGCTGGGCCAACCGCCACACCGGCGGCCTCGACGTCTACACGAAGGACCGCACGTTCGTCCACGTCGACATCGAGCCCACCCAGATCGGCAAGATCTTCGCGCCCGACTACGGCATCGTCTCCGACGCCCGCGCGGCGCTGGAGTTGTTCGTCGAGGTCGCCAAGGAGCTCAAGGCCGAGGGCAGGCTGCCCGACCGCAGCGAGTGGGCCGCCTCCGCGCAGGAGCGCAAGGCCACGCTCCAGCGCCGTACGCATTTCGACAACGTCCCCATGAAGCCGCAGCGCGTGTACGAGGAGATGAACAAGGCCTTCGGCCCCGAGACGCGCTACGTCACCACCATCGGCCTCTCCCAGATCGCGGGCGCGCAGATGCTGCACGTCTACAAGCCGCGCCACTGGATCAACTGCGGCCAGGCGGGCCCGCTCGGCTGGACGATCCCGGCCGCGCTGGGCGTCGCCACCGCCGACCCGGAGACCCCGGTGGTCGCGCTGTCCGGCGACTACGACTTCCAGTTCATGCTGGAGGAGCTGGCGGTCGGCGCGCAGCACCGGATCCCGTACGTCCACGTCCTGGTCAACAACGCCTACCTGGGCCTGATCCGCCAGGCGCAGCGCAACCTGGACATCAACTTCCAGGTCAACCTGGAGTTCGAGAACATCAACTCCCCGGAGCTGGGCGTCTACGGCGTCGACCATGTCAAGGTCGTCGAGGGTCTCGGCTGCAAGGCCATCCGCGTCACCGAGCCGGACCAGCTGCTGCCGGCCTTCGAGGAGGCCAAGAAGCTGGCGGCGGAGTACCGGGTCCCGGTGGTCGTCGAGGCGATCCTGGAGCGCGTCACCAACATCTCGATGGGCGTCCAGATCGACGGCGTGAACGAGTGGGAGGACCTGGCCACCGAGCCGGGCCACGCGCCCACGTCCATCAAGCCCCTGAAGGTCTGATCCACCCTCGCACCAACGGTCCCCGCCCCGGTCCTGACCCCGGGGCGGGGACCGTTTCCCTTGTCCGGGGTGCTCTGGCGGACACCTCGCTCACCTGATCATCCGATAACAAGCCCCTTGGCCTGTCTTCCCCTGGCCGGCTGCCGGGCAGCCGACAGAAGCCGGACCATGCCGCGAGGACAACGGCGGCCCGGCGTTCCGGCGCAGCCGCTCAGCGCAGGACGGCCGCCAGCAGATCGGAGCCCAGCGCCGTCAGTTCGGCCGCTTCGAGGGTGTGACGGACGTACCGGCCGTCCCGCTGTGCCGTGAGCAGGCCCGCGCGGCGCAGGACGGCGAGGTGGCGGGAGACCTCCGGGCGTGAGAGCTCCCAGGCGTGGGCCAGTTCACTGGTGGTGTGCGGGCCGCGGGCCAGGGTGCGCAGCAGCCGCAGCCGTACCGGATGGGCGAGTGCCTCCAGCCGCAGTGTGACCGTTTCCAGTGATACCGGCTCGGATGGAGTCGGCTCGGCCACGGGGTACTGCACCACCGGCTGCCACCCGGGCGCGTGGACCGCCACCAGGTGCGGGCGGCCGAAGACACTGGGGATGAAGGTGACCCCGGCGCCATGGGCGGAGGTCGCCTTGTCCTGCACCTTGTCCACGATGATGCAGTCGCCGTCCGGTGCCAGGGTGACCGCGGCGGAGACGGATGCGAGTGCCGGCCCGATGCCGTGGCGCTTCAGCAGATCGTTCTTCACGCGCAGATCGGTGGCGAGCTGCACGGCGACGCCCGCCCAGGCGGCGTCGAAGAAGGCCCCGGCGCACTGTTCGAGGGTGTGGCGCACCCGCGCCCGCACGGCGGCCGGGTCCGCGAGCAGCCGTTCGGCGAAGGCCTCTTGCAGCGCGCCGCGCGCCTGGGCGAGGTCCAGGGCCCGCTCGCGCGCCGTCGCGTCGGTGAGCGGCGACCGCGCAGCGAAGTGGACCCGGCTGCTGCCGCACGTGGTGACGAGCGCGGCGGTCACATACGTTTCGTCGTCGATGCGGTCCACGTCGTCCAACTCCTCGGCGAGGGTGGGCCGTGGCCGGGCGGGAAGCAGGAAGTCCGCCTGTGAGGAACGCCAGAGGAACTCGGCCTCCCTGAGCCGCTCGGCCTGCTCCGGACGCAGCCCGGCCCAGACATCGGCTGCCCAGCCGGCGAACTGCGGATGATGCCCGGGTTCGGCCAGCACGTGCAGCATCGCGGTCAGTTCGGCCAGCGGGGAGGCGGCGAACCGCAGCCGCTCGGACGGCAGGCCGCCGATGTCGATCCTCAACGTCATCGCCTCATCATCACCGACCGGATGGCCGGTGATGATGTCGGTTGACGGTGTCCGTCAACCGACACGGCAAGCCCGGCGGCCGACCGCACCGTTGGCGCCATGACAACCACCACCCCGAGCCGGCCTCGCGCCCGCGCCCTCGTGCGTGCCACTGGAGGCCCCCGCTATGCGGTCGCCCTCGCCGTGGACGCACTCGGCACCGGCCTGCTGCGGCCCTTTCTGCTGCTCTACGGGGTGATGGTGCTGAGGCTGTCGGCGCCCGCCACCGGCATCGCCATGACGGGGGGTGTCGTCGTGGGCCTGATGTGCATGCCCGCGGTCGGCCGGTGGCTGGACCGGGGGGCGCGCAGCACGGTCGTGGCGGCGTCGATGCTGGTGCGGGTGCTGGGTGTTGTCCTGCTGCTGGCCACACCGGCGGGATACGTCTGGCCGTTCGCGGCGGCGGCGCTCCTCCTCGGCATCGGCAACCAGGCATTCCCGGCCGCCCACGCGGCTCTCGTGGCCACGGTCGCCCACGGCCGGGAACGTGACACCGCGCTCGCGGCAGGCCGCGCCCTGCGCAACGCCGGTATGGGTGTGGGCGCGCTCCTCGCCACCGTATGTCTGGCGGGCGGCGCGACCGCCTTGCAGGCGCTGGCCGCCGTGACCGGGCTCGCGTATCTCACCGCGGCGGCGCTGGCGTGGTCGGTGCGTCTGCACGCCGGTCCGGCCGCTGCCCCGCCCGAGGGGGGTGACGACGGGCCGCCACCCCGGATGCGGGCGCTGCTCGCGGCCAACGTGGTGTACGCCTTCTGCCTCAATGTCCCCGAAATCGCGCTCCCGTTGGTCCTGGTGACCCAGGTGCACGCGTCCCCGGTGTGGTCGGCGGCGATCTTCGTGGCCAACACGGTGCTGGTGGTCACCCTCCAGGTTCCGCTCACCGTCCTGATGTCCCGCTACTCCCGGCGCACGGTGCTGGCGCTCGCGGGGCTGGTGCTCACCGCGTCCTATCTGGGCTTCCTGGTGGCGACGTCACTGGGACACGGCTGGGGCGCCCCGGCCGTCGCCGTGGTGTCGGTGGTCTGCACCCTCGGCGAGATCCTCTACGCCGGCAGCGCCACCGCGTTCGTCACGGCTCTCGCTCCGGCCCATGTCATGGGACGCACGCTCGCCCGCTTCGAGCTCTCCACGGGCTTCGGTCTCGCTGTGTCCCCGGCGGTCATCACCGCTCTCGCACCACTTGGACCGGCCGCTCTCTGGGGCACCCTGGCCGGTGCGACGCTCGTCTCCGCCTCCGCTTTCGCTCCGTCAGCCGCCGACCAGGGCCGGGAGATCCACGGCGGCGGCGCTCGGGTGCGCACCGGCCCCTATGCGGCGGTGCGCTCCCGTTCCGCGGCGATCGCCCGGCGCAGGGCCTCCAGCTTCAGAGGAAGCAGCGGGCGCAGACCGTCGTAGCGCAGACGGCCGACGCGGTAGGAGGTGATGAGGCCGTTCTCCTCCAGGGGCATGCCGGCGGGACGCAGTACCGTACGGCCGTCCTCGTCGAGGATCCCGTCGTGGTTCATCCACAGCGAGACCCAGAGCTTGCTGGTGCCGTGGGTGCGCCGGACGAGTTCCGCACGCAGCGGCAGCCATCTCTCCAGGGCCGCCCGGGTCAGCGGTGAGGTGTCGATCCACTCACCCGGCTCCGCGCCGACGACGGCCCCGCCCTGTGGGTGCCGCTCGATGTACACGGCGGCGTTGCCGTCCGCCAGATGGGTCAGACGCTGCCCGATCAGCTCGCCGCTGCGCGCGGCGGTGTCCAGCTCCATACAGAGCACGGCCGTCAGCCGGGTCTGCGCGGGGGACATGGCGCCGCCGAGGTATCCGTCGAGCTGCCGGCGCAGCGCCGAGAGCGTCGCCTGCCGCGGGACGGGGCGCAACGGGACCTCGCCGCCGCCCAGTTGAGGAGCGGGCATCCCGTGGGCCTCGCGCAGGAGGTCGACGCACCGGCGCCGGATCTCGTTCGTCGGCCCGGAGGTGGGCGGGAGGGCGCCCGCGACGCGGCGGGCCCGCAGTGCGCCGGATTCGGCGAGACGCAGATACGGGGTGATGGCGTCCTCTTCGAGGAGGCGTCGCAGGCTGCGCCGTGCTCCGACGGGCAGTGCGCCGCGGGCGAGTGCCCGGTCCAGCTCGCCGCGGACCATGTCGAGCTGCCGCCGGCGCGCTTCGCCGACGCCGAGCTCGTCGAGGAGCCCGTCGAGGGCGTTGACCGCGGCGAATGTCGACGTGGGCATGGGGTGATTGTGGCGTACGGCCGGGGTGTGCGCCGGGAAATGAGGTGAGGGCGTGGAGTACGGGACCGTCCGTACTCCACGCCCTCACGTATGTGGTGCCGCCCGACGGAGCGAGGCTGGCGCGACAGGACATTCGCACCGCCGGACGGAGTCTGTTGTCTGGCTGGGACCGCGGCGGCGGCGATTGGTCCCGGGGGGCCGCCTCCTTCTGGTCAAGAAGCGGCTCCGGAGCCTTCACCACCGCACTGGCATCGCACGACCGCCGCGGTCCTCGCCTTCGCCCGCTCGGCGGACCACCCCTCATTCGGGTCCGCCGCGCGGGCTCGGCGCCCAGGACATGACCTCCCGTCAGATCCTGGGCGCAGTCGGTGCCCTCAGTCCTCGCGCAGGGCGCGGACCGCTTCCTCGACGCGCTTGCCGTAGTCGGCGTCGGCGGCGTGGAAGTGGGCGAGGTTCTTCTCGATGACGTCGTCACGGCCGACCTGGGACAGCCCGCCGGCGATGTTCGCGACGAGGCGCTGCTTCTCGTCCTCGGACATCAGCCGGTAGAGCTCGCCCGCCTGGAAGAAGCCGTCGTCCTTGACGTGAGCGGGGGCGGCGTGGGTGCCCGTCCAGCCCTGGACGGCGAGCGGTGCGGACTGGGCGCCGTCGATCTGCGCCGGTCCCGCGTACGAGTTGGGCTCGTAGTTCTTCTCGTGGCGCGAGCCGTTGCGCGTGGCCATGATGCCGTCGCGGCCGTAGTTCTGCGCCGTCGTCGCCTTGGGGGCGTTGACCGGCAGCAGGGTGTGGTTGACGCCGAGGCGGTAACGGTGCGCGTCCGCGTAGGCGAACAGCCGGCCCTGGAGCATCTTGTCCGGCGAGGGGCCGATGCCGGGAACGAAGTTGTTGGGGGAGAACGCCGCCTGCTCGACCTCGGCGAAGACGTTCTCGGGGTTGCGGTCGAGCACCAGCCGGCCGACGCGCTGGAGCGGGTAGTCGGCGTGCGGCCAGACCTTGGTGAGGTCGAACGGGTTGAAGCGGTAGTCGGCCGCTTCGGCCGCCGGCATGACCTGCACGTGCAGCGTCCAGGACGGGTTGACCCCGCGTTCGATGGCCTGGAGGAGGTCGGTCTGGTGCGAGTTGGCGTCCGAGCCGACGACTTCGGCCGCCTGCTCCGAGGAGAGACAGCGGATGCCCTGGTTGGTCTTGAAGTGGTACTTGACGAAGAAGGCCTCGCCCTCGGCGTTCGTCCACTGGTAGGTGTGCGAGCCGTAGCCGTTCATGTGGCGGTACGAGGCGGGGATGCCGCGGTCGCCCATCAGCCAGGTGATCTGGTGGGTGGACTCGGGGGAGTGCGCCCAGAAGTCCCAGACGTTGTCCGGCTCCTGCTTGCCCGTGAAGGGGTCGCGCTTCTGGGAGTGGATGAAGTCGGGGAACTTGATCGGGTCCTTGATGAAGAACACCGGGGTGTTGTTGCCGACGAGGTCGTAGTTGCCCTCTTCGGTGTAGAACTTCAGGGCGAAGCCGCGCGGGTCGCGGACCGCGTCCGCGCCGCCGAGCGAGTCGGCGACGGTGGAGAAGCGGATGAAGGTCTCGGTGCGCTTGCCCACCGCGGAGAGGAAGTCCGCCTTGGTGAAGCCGGTGACGTCGTCGGTGACCTCGAAGTAGCCGTGTGCGCCGGAGCCGCGGGCGTGCACCACGCGCTCCGGGATCCGCTCGCGGTTGAAGCGGGCGAGCTTCTCCAGGAGGTGCTGGTCCTGGAGGAGGAGCGGGCCACCGACGCCGGCGGTGGCGGAGTTCTGGTTGTCGGCGACCGGGGCGCCTGACTCGGTCGTAAGCACACGCTGCGTCATGGTGGCGGGTCTGACCTTCCGTACTGAAGCTGTTGATGTGGCCGGCGGTGCGAGGAGCGTAATTTCGCCCCGGAGGCAACGTCAACAGTTTGTTGAAAACGAGGTGTGGTGTTCCGGACGGCGCCGGCGCCTGGGCGCGACAGGACAGGTGTCAGCGCCGACGCCGCCCGGAAATCAGGGGGCCCCGAGCGAGGGCCGGTTGCTCAGACCTGCTGGCCGGAGAGCCGCTCGACGGCGCGCAGCAGGGCCGAGTGGTCCAGGCCGCCGTCGCCCTGCGCACGCAGGGAGGCGACCAGTTGGGCGACCACGGCGCCGACGGGCAGCGCGGCACCGACATTGCGGGCGGCGTCGGTGACGATGCCCATGTCCTTGTGGTGCAGGTCGATCCGGAAGCCGGGCTTGAAGTCCCGGTTCAGGAAGTTGTCCTTCTTGCGGGTCAGCACGGTCGAGCCGGCGAGGCCGCCGTTGAGCACGTCGAGCGCGGCCTGGAGGTTCACGCCGGACTTCTCCAGGAAGACGACGGCCTCGGCGCACGCCTGGATGTTCACGGCGACGATCAGCTGGTTGGCGGCCTTCACCGTCTGGCCGGAGCCGTGGGGGCCGCACAGCACGATGGTCTTGCCGAGCGCTTCGAGGATCGGCAGGGCGGTGTCGAAGTCGCTCTGCTCGCCGCCGACCATGATGGACAGCACGGCCTCGATCGCGCCGGCCTCGCCACCGGAGACCGGGGCGTCGAGGACGCGCAGGCCCTTCTCGGCGGCGGCCTTCGCCAGGTCGACCGAGGTCTGCGGGGTGATCGACGACATGTCGATGATCAGCGCGCCGGACCGGGCGTTCTCCAGGATGCCGTCCGGGCCGTACGCGATGGCCTCGACCTGCGGGGACGCCGGCACCATCGTGATGACCACGTCGGCGTCCTTGACGGCCTCGGCGATCGAGGACGCGACGGTGCCGCCGGCCGCGGCGAGCCGGTCGAGCTTGTCCTGCTCCAGCGTGAAGCCGGTGACGGAGTAGCCGGCCTTCAGCAGGTTCTCGGACATGGGGGAGCCCATGATGCCGAGACCGATCCACGCGATCGCCGGGCGGGAATCTGCGAGATTGCTCATGAGGGTGCCTTCCTGAACACTTCTGTACGTCTGTGAGTTCAGCGCGCCGCGCGCGCCTCGGCCGGGAGCCAGTCGAAGGACTCGGCGCTCGGGCGGTCGCCGGCCTTGTACTCCAGGCCCACCCAGCCCTCGTATCCGGCCTTCGTCAGCTCGTCGAGGAGCTGCTCCAGCGGGAGCGAGCCGGTGCCCGGGGCGCCGCGGCCGGGGTTGTCGGCGATCTGCACGTGGCCGGTCTTGTCGGCGTAGGCCGCGATGACCTGGCTGACGTCCTCGCCGTTCATCGACAGGTGGTAGATGTCGAGCAGGAACTTGGCGTTCCCGAGGCCGGTCGCCGCGTTGACCCGGTCGATGACCTCGATCGCGGCCGGGGCGCTCACCAGCGGGTAGAGCGGGGACTCCGGCTTGTTGAGCGTCTCGACGAGCAGGATCGCCCCGATGCGGTCGGCCGCACGGGCGGCCAGCACCAGGTTCTCCAGCGCGAGGGTGTCCTGGATCTGCGGGTTCACGTCCTCGACACGGTTGCCGTAGAGGGCGTTGAGCGCCTTGCAGCCCACCGAGGCGGCGAAGTCCGCCGCCACCTCGATGTTGGCGCGGAAGCGGTCGGACTCCTTGCCGGGCACGGAGAGCGCGCCGCGGTCGGGGCCCGGCAGCTGCCCGGCGTAGAAGTTCAGCCCCACCAGCTGGGTGCCGGCGTCGTCGAGCGCCTTCTTGAGGGCGTCGAGCTCGGCCTGCGCCGGGGTGGGGGTCTCGATCCAGGGCCACCACAGCTCGACCGCCGTGAAGCCTGCCGCGGCGGCTGCCGCGGGGCGCTCCAGGAGCGGGAGTTCCGTGAAGAGGATCGAAAGGTTCACATCGAAGCGCTGGTCGGTGCCGTGCTTGTCCGTGGAAGCGGGGGCCATGAGGCTGTGCGCTCCTTCCGTATTGCGGAAGTCAGTTTCTGCTTAACGGAAGATTGCAGGCGGTCCGTCGAACTTGTCAAGGGGCCATCTCTGATTTCGCCTCTCTCGCGTTAGGTTGTGCGCGTGCGATTGAGAGTGGAGTTCACGACCGAGCCCTTCGACCTGGACGAAGCGCCCGCCCATGCCGTGGTGGCCCGTGAGGTCGTCCAGTCGGCCGAGCTCGACGCCGTCGATGTGGGGCCGTTCGGCAACACGGCCGAGGGCGACGCCGACGCCGTGCTCACGGCGGTCGACGCGCTCGTGCGCCGCTCCCTGGAGGCCGGGGCCACCCGGGTCTCGCTCCAGATCAACGTGGTCGGGGAGGGCGAGAAGTGAGCGGCCCCTCGGAGCACCCCCTCACCCGAGCGGTCAAGCCGCTCGTCGACGCGATGGGCGCGGAGATAGTCGAGCCCGGGCAGGCGAGCCCGGACGATGTGGTGCTCGCCTGGGAGGGCGAGGACGTCATCGCGGTTCGGCTGCCGCAGCTCTCCGACTCCCTCGACCACATCCTGGCCGCCCTGGAGCGCCGTCACGGGATGCCGCTGTCCGAACTGGACCGCAGGACGAAACAGCTGGTCGTGCGCTCCCTGGAGGCCCGCGGCGCCTTCTCGGTGCGGCACGGTGTCGAGACGGTGGCCGGTGCGCTCGGCGTCAGCCGCTTCACCGTCTACAACTATCTGAACCGCGAGAACGGCACCAAGGGCCAGTGAGCACGGGCCCCTGTTTCACCCCGTGACCGCGGGCGGTCACGGCGCGTGGTGGTGATCTCCGGGCGGCGACTCGGGTGTCACCGAGTTTTCAACAAAGTGTTGACGCAATGTTGCCGGAGGGCGTTAGCTGTCCGCAGCCCGTCCAACGCACAGCGAAAAACAGCCACGGAGGCTCCCGTGACTTCGAGCTCGACGCCGGGCCTCGCCCGGTTCAACACATCGGCGGAGAGCGACGCGACCGCCGCGCTCCACGAGGTGTGCGCCAGTTCGGCCTGGGGAGACAAGCTGCTCGCGCAGCGTCCCTACGCCACCGCCGAGGCCCTCTTCACCGCCAGTGACGCCGCGATGGCCGAGCTGACAGCCGCGGATCTGGCCGAGGCGATGGCAGGACACCCACCGATCGGCCGGCCGAAGCCGGGCGACCCGACCTCCGCCCGCGAACAGCGGGGGATGGCCGGCGCCTCCGAGGAACTGAAGGCCGAACTGCTCGAACTGAACCTGGCCTACCAGGAGAAGTTCGGTCACGTCTTCCTGATCTGTGCCACCGGCGCCACCGGTGAGCAGATGAGGGACGCGGTCAGGGTCCGGATCCAGAACTCCGACGAGCAGGAGCGGGAGATCGCCCGCGGAGAGCTCGTCAAGATCAACCGGATCCGGCTGGCCCGCCTCGTAGAAGGAGAGTGACCTGTGAGCACCGAGACCGCGGCTTCGCCGCACAGCACAGTGTCCACCCACATCCTGGACACCAGCATCGGCCGCCCCGCCGAGGGCGTCGCCATCTCGCTGTCGGCCCGCCCGGGCCCCGGCGCCGAGTGGACCGCCCTCGGCGGCTCCGCCACCGACGCCGACGGGCGGTGCAAGGACCTGCCGGCACTGCCGGAGGGCACCACCCATGTACGTCTCGACTTCGAGACCGAGGCGTACTTCTCCACCAGAAACAACGCCAATCAGCAAGCCGAGGCGCAGCAGGACGCCCCCCGCGTAAGGGACAGCGGTGCGTTCTTCCCGGAGGTGGCGATCACATTCGCCGTCGTTCCGGGCGAGCACTATCACGTACCGCTGCTGCTCAACCCGTTCGGCTACTCCGTTTACCGAGGGAGCTAGCAGACATGCCCACGATTCTCGGCCAGAACCAGTACGGCAAAGCAGAGAACCGCGTCGTCAAGATCACGCGGGACGGCGACACCCACCACATCAAGGACCTGAACGTCTCGGTCGCCCTCTCCGGCGACATGGACGACGTCCACTACTCCGGCTCCAACGCCAACGTCCTGCCGACCGACACCACCAAGAACACGGTGTACGCGTTCGCCAAGGAGCACGGCATCGAGTCCGCCGAGCAGTTCGGCATCCACCTGGCCCGTCACTTCGTGACCTCCCAGGAGCCGATCCACCGGGCGCGCATCCGCATCGAGGAGTACTCCTGGGAGCGCATCGCCACCTCGGACGCCAACTCCAAGTTCATCGGCTCCGACGAGGTACGGCACTCCTTCGCCCGCAAGGGCCAGGAGCTGCGCACCGCCCAGATCACCTACGACGGTGAGAACTGGGAGGTCCTGTCCGGTCTGAAGGACCTCACGGTCATGAACTCCACCAACTCGGAGTTCTGGGGCTACGTCAAGGACAAGTACACGACGCTCAAGGAGGCGTACGACCGCATCCTGTGCACCGACGTCTCCTCGGTCTGGCGCTACAACTGGACCAGCGACGACGACCGGATGCCCAACTGGGAGAAGTCGTACGAGCAGGCCAAGAAGCACATCCTGCAAGCCTTCGCCGAGACGTACTCCCTCTCGCTCCAGCAGACCCTGTACCAGATGGGTTCGCGGGTGATCAACAGCCGCAGCGAGATCGACGAGATCCGCTTCTCGCTGCCGAACAACCACCACTTCCTGGTGGACCTCGAGCCGTTCGGGCTGAAGAACGACAATGAGGTGTACTTCGCGGCGGACCGCCCGTACGGCCTGATCGAGGCCACGATCCTGCGGGACGGCGTCGAGCCGCGGATCCCGGTCGACATGACCAACCTGTAGCCAACCGCTTGAACCCCCGACGCGTGCGCCGGCGTTGAGTCCCAGGGGGAGAGCGGGGGCATCTGCGCAACAACAGAACCGCGGACCCGGTCGTCACCCCGCTCGACCCCCGGGCCCGTTCCATCAATGGGAAGAACGAGGAACCGCCATGGCGGCTTCGCGCATCGTCATCGAGAACTGTGCCATCGCGACCGTGGACGCGGACGACACCGAGTACGCGTCCGGGTACATCGTCGTCGCCGACAACCGGATCGAGTCGGTGGGCGCCGGACAGGCCCCCGCCGGACTGGAGAACGTGGTCCGCCGCATCGACGGCACCGGCCATCTCGCCACGCCCGGTCTGATCAACACGCACCACCACTTCTACCAGTGGATCACCCGGGGCCTCGCCACCGACCACAACCTGTTCAACTGGCTGGTGGCGCTGTACCCGACGTGGGCGCGGATCGACGAGCCGATGGCCCGCGCGGCCGCACAGGGCTCCCTCGCCATGATGGCCCGCGGCGGAGTCACCACCGCCATGGACCACCACTACGTCTATCCGCAGGGCTCCGGCGACCTGTCCGGCGCGATCATCGGCGCCGCGAGCGAGATGGGTGTCCGCTTCACGCTCGCCCGCGGTTCCATGGACCGTGGCAAGTCCGCCGGCGGACTGCCGCCGGACTTCGCGGTCGAGTCCCTCGAAGGCGCGCTCGCCGCCACCGAGGAGACCATCGACAAGCACCACGACGCCTCCTTCGACGCGATGACGCAGATCGCCGTCGCGCCGTGCTCCCCCTTCTCCGTCTCCACCGAACTGCTGCGGCAGGGCGCCGAGCTGGCACGCCGCAAGAACGTACGGCTGCACACGCACGGCTCGGAGACCGTCGAGGAGGAGGAGTTCTGCAAGGAACTCTTCGGGATGGGCCCGACCGACTACTTCGAGTCGACCGGCTGGCTCGGCCAGGACGTGTGGATGGCCCACTGCGTCCACATGAACGACTCGGACATCGCCGCCTTCGGCCGTACGGGCACGGGCGTCGCGCACTGCCCGTCCTCCAACGCACGGCTCGCCGCCGGCATCGCCCGGGTCCCCGACATGCTGAAGGCGGGCGTCCCCGTCGGCCTCGGCGTCGACGGCACCGCCTCCAACGAGTCGGGCGAACTCCACACCGAGCTGCGCAACGCGCTGCTCGTCAACCGCCTCGGCCCCCACCGCGAGGCCGCCCTGAACGCGCGTCAGGCCCTGCGCCTCGGCACGTACGGCGGCGCCCAGGTCCTCGGCCGCGCCGAGCAGATCGGCTCGCTGGAGGCCGGCAAACTCGCCGACCTCGTGCTGTGGAAGCTGGACACGCTCGCCCACTCCTCCATCGCCGACCCGGTGATCGCGCTCGTCTTCGGCGCGGCAGCCCCCGTATCCCTCTCCCTCGTGAACGGCAAGACCGTCGTCGAGGACAACCACCTGACCACGGTGGACGAGGACGCCATCGCCCGCTCCGCGCGGGACGAGGCACAGCGCCTGGCGCGGATCGCCGCACAGGACTGACCCAAGCATCCGGTCGAGGGGGACGGCCCTCGGCCGGAAGCCGTGGACCCGAGCGGGGTCCATGGCAGCCGTGACCGGGGGGTGCGGCACCGCATATCGGTGCCGCGCCTCCCGGGACGGTGACTCGTGTCTTCACACCCCCGAAGCACCGGGCTCACCGCTGCACCACTTCGCACCACCTCCCTGACACCCGCGTCACCGCCGACGTGTAACCGACCGGAGGAACCGACCGTGGCCGCACAGCCCAGGTTTCCGAACGATGCAGACACACCCGCAGACACCACAGCGGACACAGACGCCGTACCGGCAGGGCCGGACGCACCGGCCGTATCCGACGCACCGGCACAGAAGCATCCGGTCGACGAGACCCTGCCTCCACTGAAGATGTTCACCAGCGGCCTTCAGCATGTGGCCGCGATGTATGCGGGTGTGGTGGCCCCGCCCATGATCGTGGGGCCGGCCGTGGGGCTGAGCGCCACGGACACGGCCTTCCTGATGGGGGCCAGCCTCTTCACCGCCGGCATAGCCACCCTTCTGCAGACGCTCGGCTTCTGGAAGGTCGGCGCCCGGCTCCCGTTCGTCAACGGAGTCTCCTTCGCCGGTGTGACCCCGATGGTCGCCATCGGCAGGGACCGCGGAGCGGACGGCATCACCGTCATCTTCGGCGCGATCATCGTCGCCAGCGTGCTCGGATTCGTCCTCACGCCGTACTTCTCGAAGCTGGTCCGCTTCTTCCCGCCCGTCGTCACGGGCACCGTCATCACCCTCATCGGCGTCTCGCTGCTGCCGGTGGCCTTCAACTGGTCGCAGGGCGGCAACTCCACGGCCGACGACTACGGTTCGATGAAGAACATCGGCATGGCGGCCCTCACCTTCGTGATCGTGCTGGCCCTGCGCAAGGTCCTGCGCGGCTTCCTCCAGCAGATCGCGATCCTGCTCGGCCTCGTCGCGGGCACGGTCGTCGCGGCGCCGCTCGGCATGGCGAACCTCGACGCCATCAAGAACGCCGACATCGTCGGCTTCCCCACGCCCTTCCACTTCGGCGCGCCGCAGTTCGAGATCGCCGCGATCGTCTCCATGTGCATCGTGATGCTCGTCTGTATGACGGAGTCGACCGCCGACATGCTCGCCCTCGGCAGGATCGTGGACCGGCCGGCCGACGAACGGGTCATCGAGGGCGGGCTGCGGGCCGACACCCTCGGCAGCGCCATCAGCCCGCTGTTCAACGGCTTCATGTGCAGCGCCTTCGCCCAGAACATCGGCCTGGTCGCGATGACGAAGGTCCGCAGCCGCTTCGTCGTCGCCGCGGGCGGCGGCATCCTGATCCTGCTGGGCCTGTGCCCCGTCGCCGCCTCGGTGATCGCGCTCGTACCGCTGCCGGTCCTCGGCGGCGCGGGGATCGTGCTCTTCGGCTCGGTCGCGGCGAGCGGTATCCAGACGCTGGCCACCGCCGCCCTGGAGAAGGGCGAGAACGCGCTGATCGTCGCCGCGTCGGTCGGCATCGGACTGATCCCGATCGCCGCGCCGGAGTTCTACCACGCCTTCCCGAAGGACGCGCTCGTCGTCCTCGACTCCGGCATCTCCACCGGCTGCATCGTGGCGATCGCCCTCAACCTGGCCTTCAACCACCTCGGGAGGAAGGGCAGTTCGGACGAGGCGGAGCAGGACGCGCACGGCAGCGGGAAGCCGGACGGGACGACGGTGCCCGCCCCGGCCGCCGCGGTGCACTGAGCGAGCCATCGCCGATGACGGCGGCCAGGCGGACGCGCGAGAGGGCGCGTACCCCACGACGGGTACGCGCCCTCTGCGGCCGGCGCCGCGCTGTGTGCGGCGGGCTCGAGGCGGTCAGCCGATGTGGAAGCTGTCGCCGTAGACCTTCCAGTCCAGCGGCGTGTTCAGGTGGAGGTTGTTCTTCTGCACGAAGACCCGCTGAGCGGTGTCGACCCGGCTCGTGTCCTCGTGCGCCTCCTCCTGCTTCATCGCCCAGACACGGGCGTCGAGGAACGCGTTGAGGTAGGTCTTCTCGTTGCCGCCCTGGGCCGGGGGCTTGGCCTTGGCCAGCGCCCGCTTACGGATGCTGCTGAAGCTGGTCGAGTCGCCGCCGTCGCCGTGCATCACGATGGCGTCGTAGTAGATGAACTGGCCCAGCACGCCGACACCGTCGCTCTTGCCACGGCTCACCGCCGGGTTGAAGTACACCCGGTCCCGCTCGTCGTTCTGCGCGGTCTTGAACGCGGAGTCCTCGGCCGCCTTCTTCCAGTCCTTCGTGAAGTTCGGGTCGAGGCCGGCGTGCGAGTCGCTGCCGTCGACATCGCGCAGCGCGGGGAGGTACTTGGCGAGGACGTTGCCCGGCTTGCGCTGGGTGTAGAGCTCGACCAGGTCGAGCATGTCGCCGGTGCCGGAACAGAACCCGATGATTCCGGCGGTGTAGCCGCGCCCGTCGCCTATGTCCTCGATGTACTTGTACTGGGCCTTCCAGTCCAGCGAGGAGTTCTCCGCGCTGGAGACGATCTTCATGGCGATTTCCTTCTTCGCCGGGTCGTCGAGGCCGACGGCGGCCGGGGCCACCGCGGTCGTGGACGGGCCGTCGCCCGCGTCCGAAGGGGAGTTGGCGGCGAAGGCGGTGGCGGGCACCGCGATCAGTGTCACGCCGAGTGCCACGCGGGGGAGGAACCTGAGCGGACTCTTGGCGCGCTTGTGGGGGGTGGGCACCGTGGCCTCCATGGGGAGTTCGTCGTTTCGTGTTCTGTTAGGAAGCTTTCCTATCAGAGCCGGGAACGACTCGTACACCCTTTCCTCGCAAGGAAATTCGACCCCGTGACGGGCCGTGGGCCCCGCAGTGGAAGACCCGCGAGGTCAGCGCCCCGGCCACGCCATGAGGTTGTTCAAGAGCTCCGCCTGCTCGATCGCGTCGTCCAGCCCGTGATGCGTGTGCCGCCTCTTGGAGTGGAGTTCGGGCGGCATGGTTCCCTTCGCGACCGCGCGCAGCGGAAGCCGAGCCTTGGTGGCGTACAGGGTCTTCATGTCGAAGCAGCCGGAGTGACCGAACGGGCTCGCACCGGTGAACCGGATCAGATACCAGTACAGGAACGTCCAGTCGTACGCGGCGGGGTAGCCGCACAACACCGGCTGCGCGCCGGTGGAGACCTCCCGCACCCAGGCGCCGAACTCGGCCATGGCGTCGCCCGGTTCGCAGCCCTCGGCGATCAGCCCGTCCCGGTCCAGTCCGCTCACCGCGAGCGCCTCGGGCACGAAGTTCTCGCTGATGGGCCGCAGTTCGCGGTAGAACGTCAACGCCTCCGGGTCGGCCGGCTCATAGCCGTCGGCGTCCTGGCGTCCTGCCACGGCGGCACCGAAGCTGATCATCGAGTAGGGACCGGGGATCGGGCCGTCCGCCTCGACGTCGACGGAGATGTAGAGGCTGGGTTTCACGCGTGGTGCCGTACGTCGTGCCATACCGGGAGCATCGCACCGGGGCGGCTGACAGCACATCCGCATTTACGGCGCACGCTAGGCACGGGCACGGGCTCCGCCCGGCGGGCCAATGGGGGCGGGAGCCGGTATCGGGGGCGTTGTCAGACCCCCGTGACATGCTCGGAAGCATGGATCACGAGCAGGTTTTCGCCGGTCTGGACAGCGTGCGCTGGGCCGAGCTGGAGCATGCGTACGGCGAAGCCGACGACCTCCCCGGCATGCTGCGTGCGCTCGCGGGCGACGACGAGCAGTCGGCCGAGGCGCTCGACGAGCTGTGGAGCAGCATCCTGCACCAGGGCACGGTGTACGCCGCCACCGTGCAGGCCGTGCCGTTCCTGGCGCAGCTGGCCGCGGCGGGGACACGGACCGTCGATCTGCTGGTCCTGCTCGGTGGCATAGCCGAGAGCGACGACGCGTACGGACTGCCCGACCCCGGCGCGTGCCGGGCGGCCGTCGCGTCCCAACTGCCTCTGATCCTGCCGCTGCTCGCGTCCGCGGACGCACGGGTGCGTCAGGCCGCGGTCTGGACGGCCGGCAGCACCGGTACCGCTTCCGCCGTTCCGCAGCTGCGCCGGCTGTGGGACGAGGAGACCGAACCGGGTGTCAGGGCGGAGGTGCTCGCGGCGCTGGTGCGGCTCGACCATCCGGATGCCGCGGATGCCGCCCGGGCGGCGATGGCACCCGGCGAACCCGCCGAGCTGCGGGTCGTCGCGGCCATGGCCTGCCTGGACGCCGGTCTGCCGTGGACACCCGCGCACCGGGACACGCTGGTGTCGCTGCTTCCCGCGGACCGGTATGTCGCAGGCCGCTTCGACCAGACACGCACCGAGCCGCTGCACCATGTGGTCGACACGCTGCTGCGGCGCGACACGGACCAGGACCGCTCCTCGGCGTACGAGTTGATCCGGGCGGCCCTCGCCGCCGGGGACCCCGAGGCCCGGAAGGAGGCGCTGTGGGCGGCCGAGCACGCCTGCATGATCTCCCGCAGCGCCCCGGGCCGGCTGGCTCCCTCGCTGCTGGCGCTGCTGAAGGGCGGGGAGCACACGGCCTCCCTGCTGCCCATCCTCGACAAGCTCGGCGTCCATGCGGAGCCTGCCGCCCCGGCGCTGGCCGCGATCGCGGCAGCGGGCGGCGACCTGGCGGACCGGGCACTCGCGGTGCTGGTGCGGGTCTCCCCGCACGAAGCCGCCCCGCTGCTCGCCCGCGACCTCCCCGACCGCTCGCGTGCGCTGGCGGCAGCGTGCGGGTTCCCCGTCAACCGCCCCGAGCGGGACATGCCTTACGCGCCGGAGCTGCTCAACGCCATCCGCATCCGGCTCACCGAGGACGAACTGGCGGGGAACGAACCGATATGGCTGACCGGCCTGTTGGCGGACTGGGGTGTACAAGCGGCGGCCGCCCTGCCCGAGCTGACCGCGGTGGTGGACCGCTTCCCGGCGGCCGTGCCCCGGGCGCTCGCGGCGGTCTGCCCACCGGACAGCCGCGACGCCACCGCGGACGTCCTGCGGCGGGCAGCCACCACGGGACCGCCGGAGGGCCGGTACGCGGCAGCCGACGCCCTGTGGAACCTGACCGGTGAGACGGGCCCGCTGGTGGACGAACTGCGGCGCCGGCTGGAGCAGAGCGCGGCGCCGGACGCCTGCCGGACCGCGGGCGCGCTCGGAGAGGAAGGCGCCTGTCTGGTCCCGCAGTTGCGCTCGGCCCTGACACCCGCGGGCCGAAAGCGCACCGTTCCCGAGCTCAACGCGGACATCCAGACGGCGCTCGCGCTGTGGCGGCTGACCGGAGAGGCGAAGGAGACGGTCGACGTGCTCGCAGGCGTCCTGGCCGAGGCTTCGGAGGGAACCTGGACGCGCTGGTCGCTCCGTGAGGCGGCCCTCGCGGCCGCACAGCTGGGCCCGGCGGCACAGGCGTTGACGCCCGCCCTGGAGGTTCTGCTGGACGACCCCTCCCATGCCCCGGCCGCGATCAGCGCCCTGAGGGCGATCAGCGGCGGGCCGGACCCTGTCCGTACGGCGGAGATACTGCTGACCTCCGTCGAACGGAACGCCGATGCCGACACAGCACTCGACGCCTTGGGCGCGCTCGGTCCCGAGGCGCTGACGCCCCCGGTCAGTGCCCGGCTGAAGGCGCTGGCGGAACGCGATCTGCGGGTCGTGACGTCGGGAGTGGAGCCGGGAATCGTCCCTGCGGACGAGCGGCTGAGGGAGCGCGCACGGAAGCTGCTCGGGGCCTGACGGCGCATCGGGGGCTTCCGGCGGGCGTCACGGGGGTGTCGGGCTCGGCCGCGGCGGACCGGGTACGGCCCGCCCCCCCCACGCGGTACTTCCGGGGGTGCCGCCGGCCCGGGTGCGGCTTCCTTGCGGATCGCCCCCCGGAACAACTTCCCCGGGGACCGCCCGCCCGGATGCGGCGCAAGCGCGGCCGGGTCAGATTCCCGGCTGCCAGTCGGGGCGCCGTCCGCTGAACCCGACGACCTGGTCGAGCAGCGGCGCATCGGCAGGGACGGCCACGACGGGGCCGAACGCGTCGCCACGAGCCTCCTCGTCCCCCGGAGCCGGCTTCATCATCGCGTACGACTCGCGCAGGCTCGCCTCGTCGCATGCGTACTTCTGTCCCGTGGACCGGGCCAGATCCCACCCGTGGACGACGAGCTCGTTCAGCGCCACGCGGCCGGCGATCGCGGCCGGGAAGGTGATTCCGCCGGCCTGTGTGTCCCCCTCCCACGCCTCCGGCACGGTCCACGCGTCGGCCAGCTCGTCCAGCCGCCGAGGCAGCACGTCCTGCCAGTCGTCGCCGAGGACGGGCCGCGAATCGCCGGGGCTCGAGGCGGTCAACGGGCCGAGGTCCTTGCGCGCTGCATCGCGGAAGGCGGTGGACAGCAGGACGACATGGGCCAGCAGCTCCCGCACGGCGTACTCGGGGCAGGGGGTCGGATCCCCGAGCCGCTCGTCCGGGATGCCGGCGATGAGCCGCGCCACGGCGTCGGTCGCGGGGCGGAGGTCGGGGGCGGAGGTCTGCGCTGTGGAGTCCATACAGGAGAGACCCGCCGGCACCCGGAAACTCATCGCGGCAGGGGCTGACCGACGGGTTCTCCTTGCCGACGGATCAGCCCCACGGCATTTCGGGCCGAGATGCGGCGTATGACCCTGCATGATCCCTTTGATCACACTGCCTGACAGTGAGGGAGAGGGGAGCGGTGATGACACGGGGAGCGACGGATTCGGCGCACGATCGGGGCCCGACGAAGCCGCCCTCCGGGACCTCGCGGCCGACGCTTGCGGGGCCGGACGGCCTGGAGCGGACACCCCTGGAGCGGCCGGACCTGGGGCCGAGGGACGTGGCGCCGCCGGACCTGGGGCCGAGGGACGTGGGGGCACACGCCGCCACGTTCACCGCCACGTTCAGGAGGGCCCCATGACGGCGGCGGCCCCCGAACAGGCCCCGGAAGAACCACCGGCGAAGAAGCGCTTCGTCTTCCCCAGCGCGCTGACCGTCCTCGCGGTGGTCACCGTCGCCGTCTGGGCGCTGGCCTTCCTGATCCCCTCGGGCCAGTACGACCGCGATGCCGACGGCGCTCCGATCGAGGGCACGTATCACCGCGTCGACAGCGGCCAGAGCTTCGTCGACCGCCTCAACGACCTGTTCCTCGCACCGGTCAACGGTCTCTACGGCATCCAGGACGCGAAGACCGGCGAGGTCGGCCCCGGTCTGGCCGGCGAACTGTACGGCAGCGCGGGCGTGTTCCTCTTCGTCCTCGCCATCGGCGCGTTCATCACCGTCGTGTTCGCCACCGGAGCGCTGGACCGCGGCATCGCCCGGCTCGCCCACCGGCTGCGCCACCGCGGGGCGCTCCTGATCGCCGGAGTCATGCTGGTCTTCTCCCTCCTCGGCACGGTGGAGGGTTTCGCCGAGGAGACGCTCGGCTTCTACGGGCTGATCGTGCCCCTCATGCTCGCCCTCGGCTACGACCGCATGGTGGCCACCGGCACGATCATCCTCGGCGCGGGCATCGGCGTGCTGTGCTCCACCGTGAACCCCTTCGCCACCGGCGTCGCCTCCTCCGCCGCGGACATCTCGCTCGGCGACGGCATCGTGCTGCGCGCGGTCATGTGGGTGGTGCTGACCGCGGTGACCATCGCGTACGTCATCCACTACGCGAAGCGGGTACAGAAGGACCCCGGGCGCTCGCTGTCCGGATTCCTCCCGGGCGACCGGGAGCACCGCGCGACCGGCACCACCGAGGAGCCGCCCGGCCTCACCGCCCTCCACCAGGCCGTCCTCGTGGTCGTGACGCTGGTCTTCGCCTTCATGATCTTCTCGGTGGTCCCCTGGTCCAGCGCCCTGACCGGCAAGGCCGACGCCGAGCCGTACGGCTTCGAGCTGGGCTGGTCCTTCCCCGAACTGGCGGCCATGTTCCTGGTCGCCGCGGTCGTGGTCGGACTGGTCGCACGCTTCGGCGAGCAGAAGCTGAGCTCCACGATCATCCAGGGCGCGGCCGACTTCATCTCCCCGGCGCTCGTCATCGTGCTGGCACGCGGGGTCACGGTGATCATGAACAACTCGAAGGTCACGGACACGGTCCTGCACTCGATCGAGGGCGTCGTGCAGGGCACCTCGTCGGGCCTGTTCGCCGTCATCGTCTTCATCGTGAACCTGCCCCTGGCCTTCCTGATCCCCTCCACCTCGGGCCATGCCACCCTCGCGATGCCGATCCTCGCCCCGCTGGCGGACTTCGCGGGCGTCTCGCGCGCGGTGGTCGTGACGGCCTGGCAGTCCGCGAGCGGCTGGATGAACCTGTGGGTGCCGACCACGGCGGTCACGATCGGCGGCGTGGCGCTGGCGAAGGTGGGCTACAACACGTACCTGCGGTTCGTGGCGCCGCTGCTGGGGATCCTGTTCATCCTGATCTGCGGCTTCGTGTGGGCGGGCGCGGTGATGACGTGACCGCTCGCCCGGGGGCCGGTCCGTGTCCTAGAACGAGGTCTCGCGCACACTCGCCCGGTCCGACGGCTCCGTCGTCGCCGTGACCTCCGAGCGCTGCCGCTCGGCGGCGAACGTCACCGTCAGCGTCTCCGGGGCGCTCTGCGTCGTACTCGCCGTGAAGCCCTGGTTCGGCACCGCCGAGATCAGACACACGCCGCCGCTGCCGTAGCGCACCGTGGCCCTGCCGCCCCGCGACGAGATGGTGTGCACACCGGAGCCGCCCTCCTGGCAGCCCTGGTTCCCCGCCGGGTTCGTGTCGGAGGGCGGATCCTGCGGACTCGGCGTCGCGCGCGGTGTGGGCGGCCGCGACTCCCGCGGTTTGTCGGCCGTCTTCGTCGGTGTCGGCTCCGGCTGCCGCCGGGAAGCGCTCGGAGAGGGTGTGGGGCTCGGGGAGCGGGAGGGGCGCGCCGAGGGCGTCGGGGAGGTGGCGAAGCCCTCGGGTGCCGACTGCGCCACCGGCGCCGTGGGCCTGGTCGAGCCGACCACGAAGTGGACCGTGAATATCACGGCCGTGACGCTGGCTGTCGTGCACGACAGCCAGATGAGCAGATAGCGCAGGTACCGGGGCACCGCACCATAGTGGCGGACCGGCTAACGTTCCTGCCCATGGCCTCCGTACTTGTCGTCGAGGACGACCCTGTGATCCGTGCCGCACTGACCGAGGTCCTCAGTGCGCACGGGTATGCGATCAAGACCGCTCACCAGGGTTTCGAAGCGCTGCGCGAGGTCACCCAGGGCCCGCCGGACATCGTCGTGCTCGACCTCGGACTCCCCGATCTGGACGGTCTCGACGTGCTGCGGATGATCCGCGGGATCTCCCGGGTGCCGGTGCTCGTCGCCACGGCCCGCGACGACGACCGGGAGGTCATCAGGCTCCTCAACGCGGGGGCCGACGACTACATGGTCAAGCCGTTCTCCGGCGGGCAGCTCGCCGCCCGGATCGCCGCCGTGCTGCGGCGGTCGGCGCCCGATGCGAACCGTGACCGGGAACCCGTCCTCCAGGTCGCCGACCTGCGCATCGACACACTCGCCCGCACCGTGCACCTCGCCGACCGCGAGCTCTCCCTCACCCGGCGCGAGTTCGACCTGCTCGCCTACCTCGCGGCCAACGCCGACCAGGTCATGTCCCGTACGCGCATACTGTCCGAGGTGTGGCAGCAGCCGTATCTGGAGGACCAGACGGTCGACGTCCACCTCTCCTCGCTGCGCAGAAAGCTGGGCGAGAAGGCCTCGCAGCCCCGCTACCTCCACACCGTGCGCGGCATCGGGATCAAGCTGGTCAGCGCGCCATGAGACGCGCCCTCGCAGGAATCGCCCTCGCCGTGACCACGATGGTCGCGCTGTCCTTCCTCATCCCGCTGGCCCTGCTCGTACGCGAACAGGCCCGGGACCGGGTCACCACCGCCGCCGAACAGCGGGCGGCCGCCCTCTCGCCGGTGCTCGCCCTGACGACGAAGCCGGCCGATGTGCAGCAGGCCGTCTCGGGCCTGGGCTCCGACGACCAACTGGCCGTACGGCTCCCGGACGGCGATCTCGTCGGCACGGTGCACGCTCCGAGGCAGGCCCTGGAACGGGCCGTGAGCAAGCGCGAGACGCTGGCGATGAACACCGCCGACGGCTGGATCTACCTACAGCCCGTGGTCCTCGCCGAGGACCGGGTCGCCGTGGTCGAGTCGTACGTGCCCGGCGCGGATCTGACCCGCGGAGTGTGGGCGTCGTGGGGCGTGATGGCGCTGCTGGCCATCGGTCTGGTGGGCGGCTCGGTGCTGGTCGCCGACCGGCTGGGCGCGCGGGTGGTCCGCTCGTCGCGGAGCCTGAAGAGCGCGTCACTGGCGCTGGGGTCCGGCGACCTCGACGTACGGGTGGATCCGGACGGACCGCCGGAACTGCAGGAAGCCGGCGCGGCGTTCAACCACATGGCCGACCGTGTCGTCCAACTGCTCGCCATCGAGCGGGAGATGGTCGCCGACCTCTCCCACCGGCTCAGGACGCCGCTGACCGCGCTGTACCTGGAGGTGGACCTCATCAGGGGGTCACCCGGCGCCGGACGGATCACCGCGGCCGTCGAACAGCTCGAGACCGAACTCGACTCGATCATCACGGCGGCCCGGACCCCGCTGGCCGCCGGCCAGGCGGGCGGAGCGGCGCCGTCGCGATCGTCGGAGCTGGCCGAAGTGGTCGCGATGCGGCTCGACTTCTGGTCCGTGCTGGCGGCTCAGCAGGAGCGGCTGTGCGAGCGTTCCTTCACCCCGCGGCGTACTCCGGTCCGCTTCCCGGAGGACGATCTCGCCGCCGTCGTCGACGCGCTGATCGGCAATGTCTTCCGGCACACCCCGCAGGGCACGGCCTTCGCCGTACGGGTGGAGCGCGACGACCGCAGCGTGCGACTGACGGTGGACGACGCGGGACCGGGCTTCGCGGACCCGGAGGCCGCGCTCACCCGGGGGGTCAGCGTCGGCGGTTCCACGGGGCTCGGCCTGGACATCGTGGCCAGGGCGGCCCGTGACGCGGGCGGGGAGCTGGAGATAGCGCGGGGACCGATGGGGGGCGGGCGGGTACGGGTGTCGTTCGCGCTGGCGGACGCGGGGGAGTAGCTCAGCGGAACCGGCGGGCGCCGAGGTGCCGACCGGGTCCGGTCAGCGGCGGGCGCCGAAGTTCTGGGTCCACCAGGGGCCGCCGTCGCCGACGTGGACGCCGACGCCTATCTCCTTGAACGAGCAGTTCAGTATGTTCGCGCGGTGGCCGGGGCTGTTCATCCACGAGTCCATGACCGAGGCGGCGTCCGACTGGCCGCGGGCTATGTTCTCGCCCAGCGTGGACCAGGCGTATCCGGCGGCCTCGACCCGGCTGGTCATGGTGGATCCGTCGGGGCCGGTGTGGGACATCACGCCGCTCGCGGCCATGGTGTCGCTGTAGTCGTCGGCGGCCTTGGTCAGCTGCGCGTTCGCGGTCAGGGGCGAGCAACCGGCGGACGCGCGCTCCTTGTTGACGAGGGCGAGGACCTGCGCCTCGGCGCCGTTCGAGCTGCCGCCGTCCGAATCGCCCGAGCCGCCGGACCCGGAGCCGGACCCACCGGACACCGGGCCCGACGCACGCCCTCCGCCGCTGCCGCCCGTGCCCTTGGCGCTCTTCGCGTTGGTCTTCGGGGCGGTCGTGGGGGTCTTCTTCGCCTTGGGCTTGACCGGCACACTCGCGGTCGGGCTCGGCGTGGCCGACGGACTGGGACTCGCGGACGCGGACGGCGAGGCCGAGGCGCTGCCGGTGGTGTCCTCGCCGGCGGTCGTGTCCGGAGCGGCATCGGCGGCGCTGGTCGTCACGCGCTCCCCCTTGCCGCCCTCGTCCCCGCCACCGGTGAGCAGGGTGGCCCCGACGCCGGCCGTGACGGTGAGCGCGCCCAGTGCCAGGACGAGGTTCCGCTTGCCGGGCCCGTCCTTGCGGCGGGCATGGGAGCGGGATCGAGCGGCACGGTGGGAACTCATGCGTCAGGCACCTCGTCGGTTCGGCGAGCCGGTAACCCCGGTAGGCGCGCGGACGCGCCCACCGGGACTGTGGGGGGTTGCCGAGAGAGCCTATGGCGGACGGGGGCCGGGGAGGGGGCCCGGAAGGGCTTCTTCAACAAGCCCTAAGAAAGCCATAAGACTTCGATCGGGTGGGTGGGGGGGTGGGGAGGTCGCGTGCTTCACTCGGGCGGATGTGCTTCTGCCCATGACGGGCGGGCCGTGGCGTCGTCTCCGACCTTGATCATGTGCACCCCTGTTCGCAGGACGCAGGCGCGGTTCCTTCGTTTGCGGACGTGATTCCGGCGGCCCGGCAACTGCAGCGAGTCTCCACAACATCGTTGATATTCGCGGCCGTTGATGCAGATCGGGGCGGGGGCAACGATGACGTTCGTTCGAGATGTGCGCGCGCACATCTCGAAACACCTGGACTTCTCGAAGAAGTTGCACGCGAAGGACGAGGCGCAGATCGCTGCCTTGCTGAGGCGGCGGGACGGTTCAGCGGTGCCGGCGTCCGAGATATCGAAGTACGTCGAGTAAGCGGGGGGCGGGGCAGCTCGGTCAAGCACGACGACCTGGGTGCCTCCGCCCCCAATGGCGACGCTCGCCCGATGCCCGATGCCCGATGCCCGATGCCCGACGACCCGGGGCGCGGGGGCGGGCGTACGGATCCCGGGCGGGAACAGCAGGAAGGCCGGTAGAGGTCCATCAATGAACAGCATCAGTGGTGATCCCTCTCGCGAGCGGTCCGCCCGTCGCCGTGTGAGGGTCCTCGGCGTCGTGGTGCCGGCGGTCATGGCCTGCGTTGCCGCGGCAGTCGGAGGGTTCGTGTACCTCGCCGACGATGGGTCGTCGGACCGGGCGGACGATGAGATGACCTGCTGCTGGGAAAGCGGAGCCACTCCTGCGTGGATGAGCGAGCAGATCGGCATCCGCATCCCGAAGGCGGCTTCGGATCGGCGGGCCGGATACAAGACCGGCAGCCGCCACGACACGGGACTGCTCGTCTTCACCCTCCCCAGCCGGGAGGCGGATGCGTACACGTCCCGGCTGATTCGGCCGGGTACCAAGATGATCCGGAACTTTCATCCCGAGGAGAGGGGTTACCGCCCGGCGGCCGCCTTCGCCCACCTCGAGCTGCCGGAGCCGGAGATCTTCGTCGAAGGGCTGCGGCGGGTGAGCCTCTGCCCTGATGACCTCAAGACCTCCGAGGGCCGGTACCTGCGCCGTTGCGTCGACCTCTTCGCGCACGAATTCACGCCTGGCAGTACCCGTATCTACGTCAGGTCGACGATTGAGCCGGGGCTGACGCCGCCTCCGGCGACCGGCGCGTAACAGAGGCGCTGGTGGTCCACGCCTCGGGAAGTCGAGTCCCGGTCATCGCCATCTCGGGCCGTCCCACCCCCTTGTGAGCGGCCCCCGACTGTGGCATATAGGTCTGGACCATTGCCCGTCGTCCGCGGAGGCCCGACCGTGCAACGTCCCCCCACCATCGCCGCGTTGACCTGTGCGGCCGCACTGCTCCTCACGGCCTGCGGCGGCGAGGAGAAGGACACCACCAGTCCGAGCACCCCCTCCGGCGTCAGCGCGCAGGCGGGCAGTGCCACATCCGTCCATGTCATGTGGCAGCACGCCACCGACGACACCGCCGTCACCGGATACGAGGTCTTCCAGAAGGGCACCAAGGTCAAGTCGCTGCCGGCCACCAAGCAGATGGTGGACATCGACCGGCTCGCGCCGAAGACCGCGTACAGCTTCACCGTGCGGGCGCGTGATGCCGCCGGGAACCTGTCGAAGGCGAGCGCCGCGATCGCCGTCACCACTCCGGCCCCCACCCCGGAGGACAAGAAGGCGCCCACACGGCCGGCCACGCTGAAGGGGAAGGTCGACGGAGGCCGGGCGGTGAGCCTCAGTTGGGGGCAGTCCGCGGACGACGTCGAGGTCACCTCGTACGACATCTATCAGGAGGACACCCGTATCCACAGCGTGTCCGGTACCGAGACGACCGCCCGGGTGACGGGGCTGCGGCCGGGGACGGTGTACACGTTCACCGTGCGCGCCCGCGACGCGGCGGAGAACTCGTCGCCCGACAGCACCGCCGTCGACCTCACCACTCCTGCCGCGCCCGGCAAGGGCCCGAGCACCGCTCCCACGGGCCTCAGGGCGACGGCCCGCAAGGGCAGCATCGGCCTCACCTGGACCCCGCCCGACACCGGAGGGGAGCCGGTGGAGGCCCACGAGTTGTACCTCAACGGGAAGCCGGCCACGACGATCGTATGGGGCACGATGCCGACAGGGCCGACGGCGACGTACACGATGACGGTCACCGACAAGCCGGGCACGCGCTACAGCATCAAGCTGCGGGCGAAGCTGCCGGACGGGAAGTGGGGGGACTTCTCGGCGCAGCGGACGGTGGTGGTGCGGTAGGGACGGCCGCGCTCGGCACAATGGTGTCGGCCCCGCCCGCCCTCACCAGCCGAAAGGCCTCACCCCCGTGAACACCCCCGCCGCCCCCGCCCACCGCGTCCAGATCGAGTACTGCACCCAGTGCCGCTGGCTTCCCCGTGCCGCGTGGCTGGCGCAGGAGTTGCTCACCACCTTCGAGGCCGAGTTGGACGAGCTGGCTCTCAAGCCCGGGACCGGTGGGGTGTTCGTCGTGCGGGTCGACGGTGACGTCGTGTGGGACCGGCGTGAGCACGGGTTTCCCGAGCCGACCGCCGTCAAGCGGCTCGTGCGGGACCGGGTGGCGCCCGGGCGGACGCTCGGGCACTCCGACAGGTCGGCGGAGTAGGCGGTCGATCCCGGGCACAGCGACGCCCCCGGTGCTGTGCGGTACCGGGGGCGTCGATGAAGCCAAGAGGATCAGCCGCGGAGCTGCTCGTACGCCGACAGCGTCAGGAAGTCCTCGTAGTCCTCGTCCAGCGCCACCCTCAGCAGCAGGTCGTGCGCCTGCTGCCAGTTGCCGGACTCGAAGGCCTCATCGCCCAACTCGGAGCGGATCGCGGCCAGTTCCTCCGCCGCGACCTTGCGGGCCAGCTCCGGCGTGGCCCGCTCGCCGTTCTCGAAGACCACGCCCGCGTTGATCCACTGCCAGATCTGCGAGCGGGAGATCTCCGCGGTGGCCGCGTCCTCCATCAGGTTGAAGATGGCGACCGCGCCCAGGCCGCGCAGCCAGGCCTCGATGTAACGGATGCCGACCTGGACGGCGTTGCGCAGGCCGTCGTACGTCGGCTTGGCGTCGAGGGAGTCGATCGCGATCAGGTCGCCGGGAGCCACCGATACGTCCTCGCGCAGCCGGTCCTTCTGATTGGGCTTGGTGCCGAGGACCGCGTCGAAGGAGGCCATCGCGATCGGGACCAGGTCCGGGTGCGCGACCCAGGAACCGTCGAAGCCGTCGCCCGCCTCGCGGTCCTTGTCGGCCTTGACCTTCTCGAAGGCGACCTTGTTGACCTCGGCGTCGCGCCGGGACGGGATGAACGCCGCCATGCCGCCGATGGCGTGCGCGCCGCGCTTGTGGCAGGTGCGGACGAGCAGTTCGGTGTAGGCGCGCATGAACGGCGCCGTCATCGTCACCGCGTTGCGGTCCGGCAGCACGAACTTCTCGCCGCCGTCACGGAAGTTCTTGACGATCGAGAAGAGGTAGTCCCAGCGGCCCGCGTTCAACCCCGAGGCGTGGTCGCGCAGTTCGTAGAGGATCTCCTCCATCTCGTACGCGGCGGTGATCGTCTCGATGAGCACGGTCGCGCGCACGGTGCCCTGCGGAACGCCGACGTAGTCCTGGGCGAAGACGAAGATGTCGTTCCAGAGGCGGGCCTCCAGGTGGGACTCCGTCTTCGGCAGATAGAAGTACGGACCCTTGCCCAGGCCGAGCAGCCGCTTGGCGTTGTGGAAGAAGTAGAGGCCGAAGTCGACCAGCGCACCGGGGACCGGGCGGCCGTCGAGCTGGAGGTGGCGCTCGTCGAGGTGCCAGCCGCGGGGGCGCATCACGACGGTCGCGAGCTCGTCGGCGGGCTTGAGGGCGTACGACTTCCCGGACTTCGGGTCGGTGAAGTCGATGCGGCGCTCGTAGGCGTCGATCAGATTGAGCTGGCCGAGGACCACGTTCTCCCAGGTGGGAGCGGAAGCGTCCTCGAAGTCGGCGAGCCAGACCCTGGCGCCCGAGTTGAGGGCGTTGATGGTCATCTTGCGGTCGGTCGGACCGGTGATCTCCACGCGGCGGTCGTTCAGCGCCGCGGGTGCCGGGGCGACCTTCCAGGAGTCGTCCGCGCGGATGGCGGCCGTGTCCGGGAGGAAGTCCAGGGTGGAGGTGCGGGCGATCTCGGCGCGGCGTTCACCGCGGCGGGCGAGCAGTTCGTCACGCCGGGGCGTGAACCGCCGGTGCAGCTCGGCCACGAAGGTGAGTGCCGCGTCCGTGAGGACCTCTTCCTGCCGGGGCAGGGGCTCGGCTTCGACGATGGCCAGCGGGGACGGCGCTGGTGCGGACATGAGCTGTCACTTCCTTCAGCGGGCGATGCCTGACGGCCGCCGGGCGCAGGGGTACGGCACTCGGTGCCGCAAGAGCCGAGATGCGGTCGCGGGCGCTTGTGTGGAGTCGGGCGCTTCTGACCAGTGGATAGTAGTTTCCTCATGGTGGAAGTTCAATGGTTTGTTGATATCGAGATTCTCCGGGTCGACAGACCATGGCTCTGAGTGCCACGCCGTTCACTCAAGGTGTGCCGTCCGCCCCGGTCGTGCCGACGGCAGATGGCGTGCCGGTCATTCAAGGTGCGCCAGATCCTCCGTCGTGTCGATGTCGTACGCCTTCGCGATGTCGCCGCACTCGATGAGTTCGATCGCGTCGGCGTGTTCCCTCAGATACGCGCGGGCGCCGCGATCGCCCACCGCGCTCGCCGCGATCGCCTTCCAGTGATCCGCCCCGAAGAGCACCGGATGCCCGCGTTCCCCGTCGTACGAAGCGGCGACGAGCGCGTCCCGGGACCGGTACGCGGCCCGGACCCGCGCCACCGCGGGCGCGCCGATCCCCGGCTGGTCCACCAGGCAGACGAGCGCGGCGTCGGCGTCCGTCGCCGACAGGGACTCCAGTCCGGTGCGCAGCGACGACCCCATGCCCTCCTGCCAGTCCGCGTTGTCGACGACGACGCAGCGGGACAGATCGGCCTCCTGCCGTACGTGCTCGGCCGCCGCGCCGAGGACCACGTGCACGGGGTCGCAGCCGCCCTCGCGCAGCACCCGTACCGCGTGCTCCACCAGCGGCCGCCCGCGATGCGACAACAGTGCCTTCGGGCGACCGCCGAGGCGCCGCCCGCCGCCCGCGGCGAGCAGCAGTCCGGCGACGACGGGTTCATTCGATGCGTGTGCCATGAGGACTCCCTACCTCAAATATGGGCGAAGCGCTGGGCGTCCGGTACTCCGGCGTCCCCCGCTGGAGTTCGCCGTGACGGACGCGAGTCGATGAGAGGGTGCGCCCCTCGCGCGCCTCCACCGCGACCCACCCGCAGGCGCGGCATCCGCGGGCGGTCCACGCGCAGGGGCGGCGCCCGCGGGCGGTCCACGCGCAGGGGCCGGTGGCCGCGCCCACGCCGCAGTACGGCTGTCCGCCGCGGCGGCACGCGATCGGCGTGCCCACAGGTCACCTCGCGCCCGCCACGGCAAGGAAGAAGTCCGGTCGCGATCCGGCCATCGCCGTCGTCGCCACCGCCGTGCTCGGCACGCTTGCCCGCGGCGGAGTGTTCCTGGCGCTCTCCGGCCGGAACGACGACAAGGAACCGGGCGGCGCGGCGCCATCGACCCCGTACGGCCGACGTCCTGAATTCGGTCCGTGCGGTGGCGCGCACGGACCCGCATGGCGTTAACTTGCCCGCGACCCTGGGTGTCCGGCCGACGACGGTCGGTCAGAGGCCGGCACAACGACGTGCGAGGGGGAGAGCTTTGTTGCGGAGCGTGGGGCAGACGCGGGTGACAGGGAGCGGCGAGGATCCGAGAACGACGGCGCTGCGCGCTGCCGTTGCCCGGCTCCGCCGTGAACTCGCCGGTCACCCGGCGGAGTTCTCCGACCGGGACATCGCCGAGGACGAACTCGCCGTGCTGGCGGCGATGGTCGCGGCCGGGGACCCGGAGATCCCCCGGATGCGGCGGTCGCTGCTGCTGATCGCCGGGGCGATCGGTTCGGTGAGCGCGCTGGCGCCGGCGCTGATGCAGGTACGCAACGCGATGGACGTCTTCGGCGAGGTGCCGCGCTAGACACTGCCGGGTACGGCTCGCCTCGCCCCGTGCCCCGCCCCGCACGGCGCGGGTGCGCGGCAGGACCCGCACCGGTAACGCAGCCGCCTCCGGCCGGCCTCCTCGCCCGGCCGGAGGCGGTGTCACTTCACGAGCAGGTGCAGAATCGTGACCACGGCGATGCCGACGAGCAGTGCGGTGCCGACCGCGGGGTGAAGGAACGCGATGTACGTCGCGCCGGCGCCGGCGAGCATCAGGACGGCGGTCCGTGTGTCGAGGCCGTTCATCGGCGAATCCCCCTGACCTCGTCGGAACCTGCTCCGCCGCGGGTGGTGCGGACTTGGGGCGTCGGCATGCTGATCTCCCTCTCCGTGCCGTCGGCTGTACGGCACGGGAACACGGTGCCGCCGGATCGGACGGTTCGGACTTGTCCGGGGTGTTCTCGCAGGTAAGGTCCGGAAAACGGTGATGTTGTCCCGGAACAGGGTGGACAACCGGGGCAGCCACGCAGGGGGACACGTGACCGCGCGCAATCGGGGAGGCAGGCCCTGGGGGCCGATCCGGGCGGAGAGCGAAGAGGCCGAGCAACTCGCCCACTTCCTGCGCGCACAAGTCGACGCCAGCGGCAAGACGCTGAAGACGCTGGCCGAACAGGTCCATGTGTCCAAGTCGCAGATCAGCCAGCAACTGGCCGGGAAGGTCCCCGGCCGGCGATTCGTGACCGATCTGATCCGCGCCACGATTCCCGAGCCACGGCTGCGGGAGCGTCGACTGGACGAGGCCGGGAAACTCCTCCGGGCAGCTCTCAGCCCGTCACCGGCCAGGACGCCTCCCGCTCCGGCGGCCTCGTCGGCCGTGGAGCTCGCCGAGGTGCGTGCCCAGCAGGTCGACGTCTACGACCGGCTCACGCGCTCGCTGGAACAGCAGAATCAGCTCCGGGAAGCCGCCGGCAACTCCGCCAGGCTCGTCATGGTCCTGCTGACGATGATCAACAAGTTGGAGGGGCGGATCAGCGGCCTGACCGACGAACGCGACCAGCTCCGCGCCTGCCAGGCAGATCCCGCGGTCCTACGGCAGACGCAGCATCAGCTCACCCGTGCCCGGGAGCAGGAGCAGCGGGCCGAACAGGAACTCCGGCGCGCCCAGGAGAAGCAGCGCCAGGCAGAGGAGCTCGCCCAGCGCGTCCAGGCCCGCGTCGACGAACTCACCGACCAGCTGGACCGGCTGCGCTCCGGTGTCACCGAGGAGACGCGGGACGAAGACCGCCCCGCGGTGCCCCGGCCCGTGCAGGCCCGCGAAACCGCGGACCCGGTCGGCGACGACATCGAGCACGCTCTCCGCCGGGCGTCCGCCGTCAACGACCAGGACGGCCACGTGCTGCGGGACATCGCGCAGGACTTCACCCCGGACCCCGCCCCGGCCCCCACCCCGGACCAGGACCCCGCACCCGCTCCCGCCCCCGCTCCCGCTCCCGCCCCCGCCCCCGCCCCCGCCCCCGCCCCCGACGAGGTTGTCCCGGACCCGGGACCGGACAACCCCGCGGCCGGTCATTTCTCCGAGGACAACGTCAGGAGCATCTGGCCCGCCGTCGAAGCGGCCGGACAGATCAGGGGCGACTACAGGGAAGCCGTCCGACTGAGCGCCCTCCTCGTCGCCGCCTCGGAGAGGACCGGGCGACCGGAGGACCCGCTCACTCTCGCGGCGCGGCACACACTCGCTCACTGGCGGCGCAAGGCGGGAGACGCGGTCGGCGCGGCCGAGGTCTTCGCCGAGCTGCTCGCGGTACGGGAGCGCGTCCTGGGTCCGGAACACCCCGACACGCTGGCCACCCGGCACAACCTCGCCGGTCTGCGAGGCGAGGCGGGCGACATGGCCGGCGCGGTCGAGGCCTTCGCCGAGCTGGTCCCGTTGCTCGACCGGGTGCTGGATCCGGAACACCCCGCCACGCTGGCCACCCGGCACAATCTCGCCAACTGGCGGGGCCAGGCGGGGGATGCGGCCGGCGCGGTGGAGGCTTTCGCCGAGCTGCTTCCCGTGGTGGTGCGGGTGTTGGGCCCGGAGCACGCGGACACGCTGGCCCTCCGGAGCAGTTTCGCCGTCTGGCACGGTGAGGCGGGGGATGCGGTCGACGCGGTGGAGGCCCTCGCCGAGCTGCTGCCGGTGCAGGAGCGGGTGCTGGGCCCGGAGCACCCGGAGGTGCTCACCACCCGGCACCTTCTCGGCAGGTGGCGGGGCGAGGTGGGAGATGTGTCCGGCGCTGTCGCGGCCCTGGCCGAGCTGCTGCCGGTGCAGGAGCGGGTGCTGGGTCCGGAGCATCCGCGCACGCTCGCCACCCGGCACGAGGCCGCTCGCTGGCAGGGTGAGGCCGGCAACGCCGTCGGCGCGGTACGGGCCCTGGCCGAACTGCTCCAGGTGCGCGAGCGGATGCAGGGGCCGGATCACCCGGTCACTCTGGAGAACCGGCGCCACCTGGTGCGGTACGAAGGCCTGGCAGGGGATGTGGCCGGTGCGGTCGCAGCGTTTGCCGAGCTGCTTCCGGTGCAGGAACGGGTGCTGGGTCCGGAGCATCCGCGCACGCTCGCCACCCGGCACGAGCTCGCCGGTCTGCGGGGTGTGCTCGGGGATGTGCCCGGTCAGGTGGAAGCCTGGGCCGAGCTGCTTCCGGTGCAGGAGCGGGTGCTGGGTCCGAAGCACCCGGACACGCTCGCCACCCGGAACAAGCTGCTCCGCCGGCGCCTCCAGGCACGTGGCTGAACTCCCGGGGCGCTGAGCGCCCGGCGCGACGCGTGGGGCAGCGCAGTCCGCCCGGATCCGTCAGGCGTTCCCGCCGGCCGTGTTCGCCAGCGCGGTCGACAGGTCCTGCGCGACCTCCTGGAGGATCGGGACGATCCTCTCCGTGGCCGCCTCGGTGACCCGCCCGGCCGGGCCGGAGATGGAGACCGCCGCGGCAGTCGGTGAGTTCGGCACGGACACCGCGAGGCAGCGCACGCCGATCTCCTGCTCGTTGTCGTCCACCGCGTACCCGCTGGCCCGGACCAGTTCCAGCGCGTCCAGGAAGCCCTCGGGTGTGGTGATCGTCTTCTCGGTGGCGGCCGGCATGCCCGTCCTCGCCAGCAGGGCCCGCACCTCGTCCGGCGGGGTGTTGGCCAGGAGCGCCTTGCCCACCCCCGTGGAGTGCGGCAGGACCCGCCGGCCGACCTCCGTGAACATGCGCATGGAGTGCTTGGACGGCACCTGGGCCACGTAGACGATCTCGTCGCCGTCGAGCAGCGCCATGTTCGCCGTCTCGCCGGTCTCCTCCACCAGGCGGGCCAGATACGGACGCGCCCAGGTCCCGAGCAGCCGGGACGCGGACTCGCCGAGACGGATCAGCCGGGGGCCGAGGGCGTAGCGGCGGTTGGACTGCTGGCGTACATAGCCGCAGGCCACGAGCGTGCGCATCAGGCGGTGGATCGTGGGCAGCGGCAGACCGCTGCTGGCGGAGAGTTCGCTCAGTCCGACCTCGCCGCCCGCGTCGGCCATTCTTTCGAGCAGGTCGAAGGCACGCTCCAGGGACTGCACGCCGCCGCTGTTCGCGGCCTTGGCTGCATCGGTGGTGCTGGCGCTGGACGTCGGCACGGCAACGGTCCTTTCGGGCAGGGCGGGCAAGTCAGCAGCCTACCGGGCGGCTGTGACCGGCACACTGCTCCCTTCATGGCGTCTCTGCCGGTCAGGGGGTGTTTGTCCCCGTGTCGGCGGACACCTCCGACAGTGCTCGGCGCCCACCTTGGTGGAAGCAACGTTCTGCCTTGTGAAATCTTACTTCCACTTTGTGGAAACGTCCAAGGGGCGGGTCCGGGCGGGGCGGCTCGACGTCTCCGGGGTGGTTCGTTCGCGCGTGTGCGGTCCGGGGGGATGATCCCTCCGCAGGTCACGGGCGGGGCGGCGGCCCGGAGGGGTCTTGACGGACCGCACCGAGGAGTGAAGACTCCTTCAACAGTTCGTTGAATTTTTGCCGCACGGAACGGAAGTGAGGGGCACGGGTGGCCGATGTGGACGTGAACCTGGTACTGCGCTCGACGCGGGTGATCACCCCGGACGGAACGCGGGCCGCGTCGGTCGCCGTCGCCGGCGGGAAGATCGCGGCCGTGCTCCCGTACGACGCCGAGGTGCCGGCCGGGGCCGGGCTGGAGGACGTCGGCGACGATGTCGTCCTGCCCGGGCTCGTCGACACCCACGTCCATGTGAACGACCCCGGCCGCACCGCGTGGGAGGGCTTCTGGACCGCCACCCGCGCCGCCGCCGCGGGCGGTGTCACCACGCTGCTCGACATGCCCCTGAACTCCCTTCCGCCCACCACGACCGTCGACAACCTGCGGACCAAGCAGGATGTCGCACGGCCCAAGGCCCACGTCGACACGGGCTTCTGGGGTGGCGCGATCCCGGACAACACCGAGGATCTGCGGTCGCTGCACGACGCCGGAGTCTTCGGCTTCAAGTGCTTCCTGTCGCCGTCCGGGGTGGAGGAGTTCCCGGAACTCGACCAGGAGCAACTCGCCCGCTCCATGGCCGAGATCGCCGGCTTCGGCGGACTGCTGATCGTGCACGCCGAGGACCCGCACCACCTGGCCGCGGCTCCTCAGGAGCCAGGCCCGCGGTACGCGGACTTCCTCGCCTCCCGGCCCCGTGACGCCGAGAACACCGCCATCGAGAACCTGATCGCCCACGCCAAGCGGCTGAACGCGCGGGTCCATGTCCTCCATCTGTCGTCCAGCGACGCACTGCCGCTGATCGCCGCCGCCAAGGCGGAGGGGGTACGGATCTCCGTCGAGTCCTGCCCGCACTTCCTCACCCTCACGGCCGAGGAAGTCCCGGACGGCGCAACGGAGTTCAAGTGCTGCCCGCCCATCCGTGAAGCCGCGAACCAGGACGCGCTCTGGGCCGGCCTGGCCGACGGCACCATCGACTGCATCGTGTCCGACCACTCACCCTGCACCACTGACCTCAAGACTCCGGACTTCGCCTCGGCCTGGGGCGGCATCTCCTCGCTACAGCTGGGACTCCCGGCGATCTGGACCGCGGCACGCGGGCGCGGCCGTTCCCTGGAGGACGTCGTGCGGTGGATGTCCGCCGGTCCGGCCGAACTCGCCGGCCTGACCAACAAGGGCGCCATCGAGGCCGGCCGCGACGCCGACTTCGCCGTCCTCGCCCCGGACGAGACCTTCACCGTCGACCCGGCGGAGCTGTACCACCGCAACCAGGTCACCGCGTACGCGGGCAGGACCCTGTACGGCGTCGTCCGTTCGACCTGGCTGCGGGGCGAGCGCATCGTGGAGAACGGCACCCTGGCGGAGCCGACCGGCCGTCTGCTCGAAAGGAACAACTGACCGTGTCCATCCCTTCCTTCACCGGTGACGCCAGCCCCTACGGCGGCGGCGACTCGTATGCCGACTACCGCACGGCCGACTTCCCCTTCACGCACCATGCCGACCTCGCCGACCGGCGCCTCGGCGCGGGCGTCATCGCCGCCAACGACGAGTTCTTCGCCGAGCGCGAGAACATGCTGAAGCCGGAGGCCGCGGAGTTCGACCCGGAGCACTTCGGCCACAAGGGCAAGATCATGGACGGCTGGGAGACCCGCCGCCGCCGTGGCACGGGCGCGGAAACGCCGCACCCGACGGACGACGACCACGACTGGGCGCTCGTACGCCTCGGGGCGCCCGGCGTCGTACGCGGCATCGTCATCGACACCGCGCACTTCCGCGGCAACTACCCGCAGGCCGTCTCCGTCGAGGCGACCGCGGTGGCCGGGTCCCCCTCGCCGGAGGACCTGCTCGCGGACGACGTGAAGTGGACCGCGCTCGTACCGCGGACGGCCATCGGCGGCCACGCGGCCAACGGCTTCGCCGTCGACGTCGAGCAGCGCTTCACGCACCTGCGCGTCAACCAGCACCCCGACGGCGGCATCGCGCGACTGCGGGTGTACGGAGAGGTGGCGCCCGACCCGGCGTGGCTCGACGTGCTGGGCACCTTCGACCTCGTCGCGCTGGAGAACGGCGGCCGGGTGGAGGACGCGTCCGACCGCTTCTACTCCCCGGCCACCAACACCATCCAGCCGGGCCGGTCCCGCAAGATGGACGACGGCTGGGAGACCCGCCGCCGCCGGGACAAGGGCAACGACTGGATCCGCTACCAGCTCGTGGAGCAGTCCGAGATCCGTGCGGTGGAGATCGACACGGCGTATCTGAAGGGCAACAGCGCGGGCTGGGCGGCGATTTCGCTGCGCGACGGGGAGACGGGGGAGTGGGTGGAGATCCTCCAGCGGACCCGGCTCCAGCCGGACACGAACCACCGCTTCGTACTGGACGCGCCGGCGATCGGCAGCCGGGTGCGGATCGACATCTACCCGGACGGCGGGATCTCGCGACTGCGGTTGTTCGGGTCGCTGACGGCGGACGGGGCGGCGCGGCTGCGGGCGCGGCACCAGGAGCTCGGGGGCTGAGGCTTTTCGGGGCGGGTGCGGGGTCGGTCCTGACCTGGCCGGTCCTGACTCGGCTGCTCCGGGCCGAGCCGTGGATCTTTTGTCCGCGGCTCGGCCCGGGCGCGCCGGCTGCGCCGGGGTACGGCCTTCGGCCGTGTCCTCAATCGCCGGACGGGCTGGATTTCCGCCCTGGTTCGTCATGCCGGGTGGGACGGGCTTGATTTTCTGCCCGCGGCGTCACGCCGCGTGGCCGCCGTCCACCGACAGTTCCGCTCCCGTGATGTAGGACGCCTCGTCGCTCGTCACATACGCCACCAGCGACGCCACCTCCTCCGGAGTGCCGAAGCGGTCCAGTGCGGTGCCCGCCTTCTGCGCGGGTGCGTTCGGGCCGGACGACGGGTTCATGTCCGTGTCGATCGGGCCCGGGTGGACGAGGTTCGCCGTGATGCCGCGCGGGCCCAGTTCGCGGGCCAGAGCCTTCGTCAGGCCCGTCAGGGCCGACTTGCTCATCGCATAGAGCGTGCCTCCCGGGCCCGGCACGTACTTCGTCATGCAGGAGCCGATGGACACGATCCGGCCGCCGCGCTCCATCCGGGCCGCTGCCGCCTGGGAGGCGAGGAAGACCGCGCGGACGTTCACGGCCAGCACCCGGTCCACATCGGTCGTCTCCAGGCTTTCGACCGGTCCGAGTACGCCGACACCGGCGTTGTTCACCAGGATGTCCAGCCCCCCGAGCGCGTCGGCCGCGCGGCTGACGACAGAGGCGGCGGTGTCCGTGGCGGCGGCGTCCGACCGGAGCGCGACGCCCCGGCGGCCCGCCGCCTCGATCTTGCGGACCACCTCCACGGCGGCCTCCTCGCCGCGCACGTAGGTGATGGCGACATCCGCGCCCTCCTGCGCGAGTCGCAGCGCGACCGCCGCACCGATTCCGCGGCTGCCACCGGTCACCAGAGCTGTCCTGGACATGAGTTCCCCTTGTGATGATGTGTCATGACGTGTCGTAACGGCTGATGGCATCAAGCAAAGCGGCCCGGCCTCCTCGGCGCCGGCGGCAAACGGACGTCGCATCGGGGTGACTCTTCGGCGAGTGTCTTCACACCGGGTGACCGACCCCGACGACCCGATCGCCTCGAAGCTCAACTCAACGGCCGACGTACGTCGTCTCCACCACGATGGAACGGGCCGACCGGGAGCCGACCCGGATCATCCGCGGCGATCTCGCCGAGGAGATCCCCGCGCTCCAGGAGCGCACGGACGGTGAGGTGCAGGTCCACGGCAGCGGCCGGCTCGCCCACTCGCTGCTGGAGCACGATCTGATCGACACCCTCCACGTGCTGACCCACCCCGCCGTGCTCGGCAAGGGCCTGCGGCTCTTCCCGGAGGGCGCGGTGCCCACGGCGTTCCGGCACGCGGACGCCCGCACCACCGGCAGCGGCGTGACGATCCAGACCTACGAACCGGCCGGCCGCCCCGCGTACGGGACGTACGGGGCCCGACGGCGCGGTCGTGCACAGCCCTTAGGCTGGGCCGCCATGCGATCACTCCCGTACGACATCGAATTCCGCGGCCGAGCCAGGCGTGTTCAGGGCTGGGGCGTCGGACTGCTCGCGCTCGCCGCCCTGTTGTGGGTGTGGTTCGGGGTGCTGCTGCTGACGCCCTACGACGCCGACGGTACGAACTACGAGTGCGAGGCGCGTCTGTTCACCGAACGGTCCACCGCCAACGAAGGGCTCGGCAACGGCTCTTCGTGCCCCGCCGAGCGGGACTGGCCCGAACTCATCGCCGTGCTCGGGCTGTCCGTCCCCGTCTCCGTCGTCGGCGCGGTGCTCTTCACCAGCGGCACGGTGAGCAACCGGATGAGCGAGCACCTGGCCGAGGTGACCCGCCTCAACGCGTCGAAGGTCTGACGCTCCCCGGCCTCCGGCATCGCCTGCCTGCGGCGTCTGTCGTCACTTGAGGTTGTCGGCCATCATCATCACCGCGAAGCCGACCACGGCGATCACGATGTTCGTGAGCAGGGCGGCATCCCCGAGGAAGGAGACGTTCTCCGTCAGGAAGCGGGTGAAGGCCATGAAGCGGAACCAGCCCGTGAGCTCACGGATCACGCCGCAGCCCCCCAGCACGAGCATGATCAGGCCGGCGCCTTCGAGAATCTTCTTCATGCCCGCGATCGTCGTGCCGCGCCCCGCCCTGCCGCGTCGGCCCTCGGCATGCACTCCTGCTCCGAAAGTCTCCAGGTCGCCGACTTTGGTAGCTTCCCGCTGATCCCGACCTGTCCGACGCCTCCCACCTGCGTAACTTGGTCGGTATGACGCGTACGGAGTACCCCTGGCTGCTGCCCTCGGCCATGGCGGACCCCCAGGAGCCCGATCCTCGGGGGGAGACGTCCACGGGCCGGCGCCGGCGGACCGTGCGCGACTGGATCGTGGACACCTGCGCCTTCGTCCTGGCCGCGTTGTTCGGACTGATCGCGGCGGAGGCCAGCGACCAGTACAACACCTCCGAGATGGTGGTCCTCGCCGATCAGCTGCTGGGTGCGGCGGCGTGCTGCGCACTGTGGGTGCGGCGGCGCTGGCCGGTCGGCCTGGCGCTGGTCCTGACCGTGGCCACCGTGCTCACGCCGGTCGCCGGCGGCGCGATGCTGGTGGCGGTCTTCAGTCTCGCCGTGCACCGGACATTCCGGCCGGTCGCCCTGGTGGGACTGGTCGCGCTGGTCGGCTCCGTCGTACAGCCGCTGGTGCGCCCCGACCCGACGGTGAACTACTGGGTGTCGATGATCGCCGGGGTCGTCCTGCTGCTGCTGGCGATCGGCTGGGGCATGCTCGTACGCGCCCGGCGTCAACTCGTCGTGGCGCTGCGGGAGCGGGCCCTGCGGGCCGAGACGGAGGCGGAGCTCCGGGCCGAGCAGGCTCAGCGGCTGGCCCGTGAGGCGATCGCCCGTGAGATGCACGACGTGCTCGCCCACCGGCTCACGCTGCTCAGCGTGCACGCGGGCGCCCTCGAATTCCGGCCGGACGCGCCACCCGCCGAGGTCGCGCGGGCCGCCGGGGTGATCCGCGACAGCGCCCACGACGCGCTCCAGGACCTCCGCGAGATCATCGGCGTGCTCCGGGCACCCGGCGAGGGCGACCAGGGCGACCGTCCGCAGCCGACGCTGGCCACGCTCGACGCGCTGGTCGCCGAGTCCCGTGAGGCGGGGATGAAGGTGACTCTCGACAATCGCATCGCCGACACGACAGCCGTCCCCGCGATCGTGGGCCGCACCGTCTACCGCATCGCCCAGGAGGGCCTCACCAACGCGCGGAAGCACGCGCCGGGCGCCGAGGTCACCGTCGCCGTCGGCGGAGGGCCGGGCGACGGGGTCACGGTCGCGGTCGACAATCCCGCTCCGGTCGATGACGTCGGCAGCGTGCCCGGTTCCGGGCAGGGGCTGATCGGGCTCACCGAACGGGCTTCGCTCGCCGGCGGCAGCCTCGAACACGGAGCGACCGGAGACGGCGGATTCCATGTCCGGGCCTGGCTACCGTGGGCCGCATGACTATCCGGTTGCTCGTCGTCGATGACGACCCCCTGGTCCGAGCCGGCCTCTCCTTCATGCTCGGCGGGGCCGACGACCTCGAGATCGTCGGGGAGGGCGCGGACGGATCCGAGGTACCGGAACTGATCGACCGGCTCTCGCCCGACGTCGTGCTGATGGACATCCGGATGCCCACGGTGGACGGCCTGCGCGCCACCGAGGAGCTGCGGCGCAGGCCCGACGCCCCCGAGGTCGTCGTGCTCACCACCTTCCACGCGGACGAGCAGGTGCTGCGGGCGCTGCGGGCCGGGGCCGCCGGGTTCGTCCTCAAGGACACCCCGCCGGCCGAGATCGTCGCCGCGGTGCGGCGGGTGGCCTCCGGGGACCCGGTGCTCTCCCCGGCCGTGACCCGCCAGCTGATGTCGCACGTCGCCGACCGGGTGCCCGACCCGCGCCGCAGCACGGCGGCCGAGCGGCTGGATTCGCTCGCGGAACGGGAGCGGGAGGTGGCGGTCGCGGTGGGCCGCGGCCAGTCCAACGCGGAGATCGCGGCGGCGCTGTACATGAGCGTGCCGACCGTGAAGACCCATGTCTCGCGCATCCTCGCGAAGCTGGATCTCAACAACCGTGTCCAGATCGCGTTGCTCGCGCACGACGCGGGCCTGCTGGACGAGGAGGGGCCGACGTAGGCTGGCGGGGTGGCGATCATCGATCTGGGGGAGTACGGGGCGGACTTCGTCGCCGATCCGTATCCGTACTACGCGAAGTGGCGCGAGGCAGGTCCCGTCCATCGGATGCGCGGGGCGCAGGGCGACGAGTTCTGGATGGTCGTCGGCCATGAGGAGGCGCGCACCGCGCTGACCGACCCGAGGCTGCTCAAATCACCGGCCGTGGTGGGCCGGATGATGCTGGACGAGCGGGTCATCGGACCCAATCTGCTGGTCCTGGACCCGCCGGACCACACGCGGCTGCGCAGACTGGTGGCGCGGGAGTTCACCGGACGCCGCGTGGAGCAACTGGCCCCGCGCATCCGGCAGATCACCGATGAGCTGCTCGACGCGATGCTGCCTGCCGGGCAGGGCGACCTGGTCGACGCTCTCGCCTTCCCGTTGCCGATCATCGTCATCTGCGAGCTGCTGGGCGTGCCGGCCGCCGACCGTGACGCCTTCCGCACCTGGTCCAACGAGGTGGTGGCACCCACCGGGCAGGCCGAGCTGGAGCGGGCCGTCGACGAACTGGCCGTCTATCTCGACGACTTGATCGAGGACAAGCGCAGCCAGGGGCCGACGGGTGACCTGCTGTCCGCCCTGATAGCCGCCCGCGCGGAGGACGGCGACCGGCTCTCGGCCGCCGAACTGCGGGCCCTGGCCTATCTGCTGCTGATCGCCGGCCACGAGACGACGGTCAACCTGATCGCCAACGGCGTACGTGCCCTGCTCGCCCACCCCGATCAACTGGCCGCCCTGCGCGCCGACTTCTCCCTCCTGGACGGCGCGGTCGAGGAGATGCTCCGCTACGACGGACCGGTGGAGGCGGCGACCGTGCGCTTCACCTCCGAGTCCCTGCGGATCGGCGACCGCACGGTCCCGGCAGGTGCGATGGTCCTGGTCGGGCTCGCGGCGGCAGACCGCGACCCGGAGCGCTACGCGGCCCCGGACACCTTCGACATCCGCCGCGACACCCGCGGCCATGTGGCCTTCGGCCACGGCATCCACTTCTGTCTGGGTGCCCCCCTGGCCCGCCTGGAGACCCGCATCGCCCTCCAGTCGCTGCTCACCCGTTGCCCCGACCTCGCCCTGGACCCGTCGGCGGGCCCGCCGGAGTGGATCCCGGGGCTGCTGATGCGAGGAGTACGCAGTCTTCCGGTGCGCTGGTAGGGCGACGCGGGCGCACCGGGCGCGGTAGCTCGCCGTGACAGGCGCGGCAGGAGCACAAGAGCGGCAAACGGACACCGAGGAGCCCCCCACCATGACCGGATTCGACCTCGCCCTCGCGCAGAAGGTCCTCGACAGCCAGCCCTTCAGCCGGCTGCTCCAGGCGCGCATCACCGCCTTCGGGGACGGGGCCGCCGTGCTGGAGGTCGATGTGCGGGACGAGTTGCGGCAGCAGAACGGCTATCTGCACGGCGGTGTCCTCGCCTACGCCGCCGACAACTCGATCACCTTCGCGGCCGGCACCACCCTCGGGCCCGCCGTCCTCACCGCGGGGTTCTCCATCCAGTACGTGCGGCCCGCCACCGGGGTGATCCTCCGGGCGCGGGCCGCCGTCGTGCACAGCGGGCGGCGGCAGGCCGTGGTGCGGTGCGATCTCCTGGCGGTGGGGGAGGACGGCGAGGAGACCCTGTGCGCCGTCGCCCAGGGCACGGTGCTCTCGGCCCAGACGTCCTGAGGGCTCTCGGCCCAGACGTCCTGAGGTCGTCCTGCGCGGCGCGGTCCTTCTGACGGCGGACCGCCTCAGGCGCACCGGCCGCGGGCGCCGCCGAGCGCTCGGCGCGTCCGGACCGGGGGCTGCCTCAAACGCCCCGGCCCGTCCGGACCACCGGCTCCCCGGCCCCGTCCTGACCGCGGGGTCCGTCAAACGCCCCGGCCCGTCCGGACCGCCGGCTCCGTCAAGCGCCCCGGACGCCGCTATCGCCGCCCCCTCAGGCGCCCGCGATCTCCTCCAGCCGCACCGGCCTGTGCTCGCGGCGGGACAGCTCGCACGCCTCCGCGATCCGCAGAGCCGTCAGCGCCTCCCGCCCGTCGCACGGATTCGTCCCCTCGCCCTGGACCATCCGGACGAACGCGTCCAGCTCCGCCTCGTACGCGGGGGCGAAGCGTTCCAGGAAGCCCGGCCACGGCTTGTCGGCCGCCGGGGCGCCCTGCGGCTCGGTCGAGCTGATCGGGGTGCGGTCATCGAGGCCGACCGCGACCTGGTCCAGTTCGCCCGCGAGTTCCATCCGGACGTCGTAGCCGGCGCCGTTGCACCGCGTCGCCGTGGCCGTGGCGAGCGTCCCGTCGTCCAGGGTCAGCACCGCGGCCGCCGTGTCGACGTCGCCCGCCTCGCGGAACATGGGCGGTCCCGTGTCCGAGCCGGTCGCGTAGACCTCCACCACCTCGCGCCCCGTGACCCAGCGCAGGATGTCGAAGTCGTGGACCAGGCAGTCCCGGTACAGGCCGCCCGACAGCGGCAGATAGTCGGCGGGCGGCGGCGCCGGGTCGGAGGTGATCGCCCGGACCGTGTGCAGGCGGCCGAGCGCTCCCGACCGCACCAGGTCGCGGGCCACGGTGTACCCCGCGTCGAAGCGGCGCATGAAGCCGAGCTGGAGCTCCGTACCCGCCGTCTCCACCTCGCGCAGCGCACCCAGCGTGCCCGGCAGGTCCACCGCGATCGGCTTCTCGCAGAAGGCGGGGAGTCCGGCCCGGGCGGCCCGGCCGATCAGTTCCGCGTGGGAGGCGGTCGCCGAGGCGATCACCACCGCGTCCACGCCCCAGGTGAAGATCTCGTGCGCGCTGGGCGCCGCCGTGGCCCCGGTCCGCTCGGCGACCGCAGCCGCCCTCGCCGGGTCGACATCCGCCACGACCAGGGATCCGACCTCCCGGTGTCGGGCGAGCACGCCCGCGTGGAAGGTGCCGATTCGTCCGGTTCCGATCAGTCCGATGCGCATGGCCCAAAAATGGAGCCGAGCCGGGCACTGTGTCAAGACTTTGTCCTGACAACCGAACTTCACGACTTCCCGTCAACATGAGCGGCGACTACGCTCGGCCCGTGCCCAAGCAGCCCAGACACGTGACGGACTCGTCCCTGTCTCTCCAGCTGAGCGTGGACCGCACCAGTCCGGTCCCGCTCTACTTCCAGCTGTCGCAGCAGCTGGAAGCGGCCATCGAGAGGGGGACCCTCACTCCCGGCAGTCTGCTCGGCAACGAGATCGAGCTGGCCGGCCGGCTCGGGCTGTCGCGCCCCACCGTCCGCCAGGCGATCCAGTCCCTCGTCGACAAGGGTCTGCTGGTGCGCCGCCGCGGCGTCGGCACCCAGGTCGTGCACAGCCAGGTCAAGCGTCCGCTGGAGCTCAGCAGCCTCTACGACGATCTGGAGGCGGCCGGCCAGCGGCCCGAGACGATCGTCCTGACCAATGCCGTCGAGAACGCGAGTGCCCAGGTCGCCGCGGCTCTCGGCGTCACGGAGGGCAGCGAGGTCCAGCTGATCGAGCGGCTGCGGTACGCCCACGGCGAGCCCATGGCCCTGCTGCGCAACCATCTGCCCGCCGGACTGCTCGACTACGACACCGACCGGCTGGAGGCCACCGGTCTGTACCGGATGATGCGCTCCGCGGGGATCACGCTGCACAGCGCCCGCCAGTCGGTCGGGGCTCGGGCCGCCAGCGTTCCCGAGGCGGAACTCCTCACCGAGGAGGCGGGCGGCCCGGTGCTGACCATGGAGCGCACCACCTTCGACGACACCGGCCGGGCCGTCGAGTTCGGCTCGCACATCTACCGCGCCTCGCGCTACGCCTTCGAGTTCCAGCTCCTCGTACGCCCCTGAGCGCGGCCGGTCACCTTCCGGCGGACGATGGACATGATCAGGTCACGTAAGAATGTCCTTCTGGTAAGAATGTTCGGACAAAGTCTTGACGGGGTGCGGCCGTCGCCGTAGAAACTCACCCAGCCGCAACCGGGCGGCCGGGAGAGAAGGCGGACCCACCATGCGAACCCACCGCAAGGCAGCAGCCGTGCTCGCCGCGTGCGCCCTGGTCGCCGTCGCCGGATGCAGCAGTTCCGGCGGCAAGGAGGCCAAGGAGGACACCTCCAAGGACGGCGGAGGCGGCGTCCCCGCGGCCACCGAACGCCTCAAGATCGCCATGGTCACGCACTCGGGCGAGGGCGACACCTTCTGGGACATCGTCCAGAGCGGCGCCAAGGTCGCGGCCAAGAAGGACAACGTCGAGTTCCTCTACGCCGCCAACAAGGAGGGTAAGGAGCAGGCGCAGCTCGTCCAGACCTACATCGACCAGAAGGTCGACGGGATCATCGTCACCCTCGCCAAGCCCGAGGCGGTCGGCGCCGTCGTCAAGAAGGCCGTCGCGGCCGGGATACCCGTCGTCACGATCAACTCCGGCGCAGAGTTCTCCGACGCGCTCGGCGCGCTCAGCCACATCGGCCAGGACGAGGCCGTCGCCGGCGAGGCGGTCGGCGAGGAACTCAACAAGCGCGGCAAGAAGAAGGCGCTCTGCGTCATCCACGAGCAGGGCAACGTCTCTCTCGAAGCCCGTTGCGCCGGAGTCAAGAAGACCTTCAAGGGCACGGTCGAGAACCTCAACGTGGAGGGCACCAACATGCCCGCCTCCACCTCCTCCATCGAGGCGAAGCTGCAGAGCGGCAAGGACATCGACTCCGTGGTCACGCTCGGCGCCCCGTTCGCCGCGGCCTCCGTCAAGGCCAAGTCGGGCGCGGGTTCGAAAGCGGAGGTCAACACCTTCGACCTCAACGCCGAGGTGGTCAAACAGCTCAAGGCCGGCGAGATCGGCTTCGCCGTCGACCAGCAGCCCTACCTCCAGGGCTACCTCGCCATCGACGAGCTGTGGCTGAACAAGACCAACCTGAACGTCATCGGCGGCGGCAAGCCCGTCCTCACCGGCCCGGCGCTCGTCACCGAGAAGGATGTGCCCACGCTGGAGAAGCTCACCGCCGACGGAACCCGATGACGTACCCGGCCCACCCGATGCCGACCCTCCCACCTGCCGTGACACATACTTGGGCGGCCGGGGCGCGAGGACACGCCCCCCGGCCGCACCGGGAGAATCGGCAAGAAGGGCACGGCGTCGTGGCTAGGGCAAGGACAGGGGTACGCGCACTCGGCGCGCTGCTGGCGGCGGTACTCGGAGCCTCCCTCGCGGGATGCAGCAGCACCGGCGGGAAGCGGGCCGAGGACGCGCGCAAGGCGCAGGCCGCGGCCGGCAAGGCCGCCGTGAACACCCCCCGCTGGACCTTCGCGATGGTCACCCACTCGGGCGACGGCGACACCTTCTGGGACATCGTCCAGAACGGCGCCAAGCAGGCCGCCGCCAAGGACAACATCAACTTCCTGTACTCCCACAGCGACGAGGGCCAGCAGCAGGCCCAGCTCGTGCAGGCCGCCATCGACAAGAAGGTCGACGGCCTGATCGTGACGCTCGCCAAGCCCGACGCCATGAAGGGTGTCCTCGCCAAGGCCACCGCGGCCGGGATCCCCGTGATCACCGTCAACTCGGGATCCGAACAGTCCAAGCCGTACGGCGCGCTGACGCACATCGGCCAGGACGAGACCATCGCGGGCGAGGCCGTCGGCGACGAGCTGGACAAGCGGGGCAAGAAGAAGGCCCTGTGCGTCCTGCACGAGCAGGGCAACGTCGGACACGAGCAGCGCTGCGCCGGCACCAAGAAGACCTTCGACGGCACCCTGCAGAACCTGTACGTCGACGGCACCAACATGCCCGACGTCCAGGCGTCCATCGAGGCCAAGCTCCAGGCCGACCCCTCCATCGACTCGGTCGTCACCCTCGGCGCGCCCTTCGCGGACGCCGCCGTGCAGGCGAAGAAGACCGCGGGCAGCAAGGCCGAGATCGACACCTTCGATCTGAACGCCAAGGTCGCGAGCGGCCTCAAGGCCGGGACGCTCGGCTTCGCGGTCGACCAGCAGCCGTTCCTCCAGGGGTACGAGGCCGTCGACCTGCTGTGGCTCTACCAGTACAACGCCGATGTCCTCGGCGGCGGGCGGCCCGTCCTCACCGGGCCGCAGATCATCACCAAGGAGAACGCCGCCGAGCTCGAGGACTACACCGAGCGGGGAACCCGATGAGTGCTACCGCACCACCTGCCGGCACCCGGCAGCCGGAGAAGACCGACGAGCGGCTGATGCGCACCTCGCCCCTGCGCAAGCTGATGGCGAGGCCCGAGCTGGGCTCGGTCGTCGGCGCGGTCGCGGTCTTCCTCTTCTTCTCGATCGTCGCGGACTCCTTCCTGCGGGCGTCGAGCTTCTCCACCGTGCTGTACGCGGCCTCCACGCTGGGCATCATGGCCGTGCCGGTCGCGCTGCTGATGATCGGCGGCGAGTTCGACCTGTCGGCCGGCGTGATGGTGACCACCTCCGCGCTGATCTCGGCGATGTTCAGCTACCAGATGACGGCCAACGTCTGGGTCGGGCTGCTCGTCTCGCTGGTGGTGACGCTGGCCGTCGGGGTCTTCAACGGCTACATGCTGATCCGGACGAAACTGCCGAGCTTCATCATCACGCTCGGCACGTTCCTGATGCTGACCGGCCTCAACCTCGGCTTCACCAAGCTGATCAGCGGCACGGTCTCCACCAAGTCCATCGCCGACATGGACGGTTTCACCTCCGCGCAGAAGCTCTTCGCCTCCGAACTCACCCTCGGCGACATCACCTTGAAGGTGACGATCCTGTGGTGGTTCGCCCTGGTCGCGCTCGCCACCTGGATCCTGCTGCGCACCCGCTTCGGTAACTGGATCTTCGCGGTCGGCGGCAACGCGGACGCGGCGCGCGCGGTCGGTGTGCCGGTCACCAGGACCAAGATCGGCCTCTACATGGGCGTCGCTTTCGCCGCCTGGATCTCGGGACAGCACCTGCTGTTCTCCTTCGACGTCGTGCAGTCCGGCGAGGGCGTCGGCAACGAGCTGACGTACATCATCGCGGCCGTCATCGGCGGCTGCCTGATCACCGGCGGCTACGGCTCCGCGATCGGCTCGGCGGTCGGCGCGTTCATCTTCGGCATGACCAGCAAGGGCATCGTGTACGCCGAGTGGAACCCGGACTGGTTCAAGTTCTTCCTGGGAGCGATGCTCCTTCTGGCCACCCTGCTCAACGCATGGGTCCGCAAGCGTGCGGAGGCAACGCGATGACCACGCCGAAGTCCACGGAGCCCGCGGACACCGGGCGGACGCCTCTCGTCGAGCTCGACGACGTCAGCAAGTACTACGGCAACATCCGCGCGCTGGAAGGCGTCTCGCTGGAGGTGCACGCCGGGGAGATCTCCTGCGTCCTCGGCGACAACGGCGCCGGCAAGTCCACCCTCATCAAGATCATCGCGGGGCTGCACCGGCACGACGTCGGCACCTTCCTCATCGAGGGGGAGGAGGCGGATCTGTCGAGCCCCCGCGAGGCGCTGGACCGCGGTATCGCCACGGTCTACCAGGATCTCGCCGTGGTGCCCCTCATGCCGGTCTGGCGGAACTTCTTCCTCGGCTCCGAGCCCACCCGGGGCAAGGGTCCCTTCAAGCGGCTCGACGTCGACATGATGCGCGAGACCACCAGGTCCGAGCTGCTGCGCATGGGGATCGACCTGCGCGACGTCGACCAGCCCATCGGGACGCTGTCGGGCGGCGAGCGCCAGTGCGTGGCCATCGCCCGCGCCGTGTACTTCGGTGCGAAGGTCCTGGTCCTCGACGAGCCCACCGCCGCACTCGGGGTGAAGCAGTCGGGCGTGGTGCTGAAGTATGTGGCCGCCGCCCGCGATGCCGGGCTGGGAGTGGTGCTGATCACCCACAACCCGCACCACGCCTATCTCGTGGGCGACCGTTTCATCCTGCTCAAGCGCGGAGTCATGTCCGCCAGCCACACCAAGGACTCCGTCACGCTCGACGAGCTCACCCGCCAGATGGCGGGCGGCAGCGAGCTGGAGGACCTGCGCCACGAGCTGGAGCGCGCACCGGTACCGACGCACCTGGGCGGCCACGACCACTGACCGTCCGCACCGCAAGGCCCGGTGCTCCCGCCCAGGGGCTCCGGGCCGTCGGCTCTCGGCCGGGGCCGCGGGCCGACGGCCCGGATGGCAGAATCGGGCCCGTCAGCCGCCCCCGAAACCCCGCAGGGACATGAGCACCTACCGCGACTTCGCCCACCGCGGCTCCGCCCGCGCCACCGTCCTGCGTACCGTCGGCACCCGGGAGCGGCGTTCGCACCTCACCGCGCCGCGTGTGCCGACCGTCGGAATCGACATCGGCGGGACGAAGGTGATGGCCGGCGTCGTCGACGCCGACGGGGTCATCCTGGAGAAGGTCCGCACCGAGACACCGGACAAGTCCAAGAGCCCGAAGGTCGTCGAGGACACCATCTGCGAGCTCGTGCTCGACCTCTCCGACCGGCACGACGTGCACGCCGTGGGCATCGGAGCGGCCGGGTGGGTCGACGCCGACCGGTCCACGGTGCTCTTCGCCCCGCACCTCGCCTGGCGCAACGAACCGCTGCGCGACGCGCTCACGGCCCGGCTCGCCGTCCCCGTGCTCGTCGACAATGACGCCAACACCGCCGCATGGGCGGAGTGGCGCTTCGGCGCGGGCCGAGGCGAGGACCATCTCGTCATGATCACGCTGGGTACCGGCATCGGCGGCGCGATCCTCGAGGACGGCCAGGTCAAGCGCGGCAAGTACGGGGTCGCGGGTGAGTTCGGCCATATGCAGGTCGTCCCCGGCGGGCACCGCTGCCCCTGCGGCAACCGAGGCTGCTGGGAGCAGTACAGCTCCGGCAACGCGCTCGTCCGCGAGGCCCGTGAGCTGGCGGCCGCCGACTCGCCGGTCGCCTACAGCCTCATCGACCGGGTGGGCGGCAACGTCGGCGACATCACCGGACCGCTGATCACCGAACTCGCCCGCGAGGGCGACGCGATGTGCGTCGAACTGTTCCAGGACATCGGCCAGTGGCTCGGCGTCGGCATCGCCAACCTCGCCGCCGCGCTCGACCCCTCCTGCTTCGTCATCGGCGGAGGCGTCAGCGCTGCCGACGACCTGCTCATCGGCCCCGCCCGGGACGCGTTCCGCCGTCACCTGACGGGCCGCGGATACCGGCCCGAGGCCAAGATCGCGAAGGCGCAGCTCGGGCCCGAGGCGGGTATGGTCGGCGCGGCCGACCTCGCGCGGCTCGTGGCACGCCGCTTCCGCCGCACCAACCGGCGGCGGGTGGAGCGCCACGAGCGGTACGAGCGCTATGCGCAGGCCCTCCGCAACGCCGGATCGCCCGGCCCCACCCAGGAACCGTAGTCATGACCGTGCCCCGCCAGTCCGCCGCCCCCGACGAGAACTTCCGTCCGCCGGAGGACCGACGCCACATGATCCGCCGCCGCTGGCTGACGGCGATCATCATCGTGCTGCTCGTCGGTATCCCGGCCGGCTATCTGGTGGTCTCCGCGGAGCAGAGCCGGGACAGCGGCCGGGACAAGGAGGCCGAGTCCTCGGCGAGCGGGCTGCGGGACACCTGGCCGTCGCAGATGAAGCGCCGGGTCTTCGGGGTGCCGATCCCTCCGAAGTCCAAGGGTGTCGCGTACTACGAGACCAGCAACTGGAAGACCAGCCGGCTGTTCGTGCAGTTCCGGACCACGTCCGCCGGGCTGGACCTGTTCCTGGAGGGCGTCGGCATCAACCGCGCGGCGCTGAAGAACGGCGAGATCACCATCGGCGACCGGGACGCGGACACCGTCGGCTGGAAGTTCCCGCCGTCCCGGGACTGGGCGGGCGCCAGCCATACGCAGAAGGACCCGCTGCCCAGCCAGGACATCACGGTCGACATGACCCGTACGGACCGTCCCAAGGTCTACGTCGTGTCCACGACCACCCCCTGACCGGCATGCGGCCGGGCCTCGCGGCAGTGAGCGGAGGGGGGCCGTCCACTCATGACCCCGGAGTCACTACCGTGGAGCGGGTGAGTGACACGCAGACGCCCCCGAAGACCCTTCAGTACCGGATCGACGGTCCGGACGACGCCCCCGTACTCATCCTCGGGCCCTCGCTCGGGACCACCTGGCACATGTGGGACCGCCAGATCGGGGACCTCGCCCGCCAGTGGCGGGTCCTCCGCTTCGACCTCCCCGGACACGGCGGCGCTCCCGCGTACCCCGCCCCCTCCGTCGCCGAGCTCGCCGGCCGGCTGCTGACGACGCTCGACGAGCTGGGCATCCAGCGCTTCGGGTACGCGGGCTGCTCCGTCGGCGGTGCGATCGGCCTCGAACTGGCGCTGCGCCACCCGCATCGCCTCGCGTCGCTCGCGCTGGTCGCCACATCGCCGCGGTTCGGCACGGCCGACGAGTTCCGTCAGCGGGGCGTGATCGTGCGGACGAACGGCCTCGACCCGATGGCCCGCAGCGCGCCGGAACGCTGGTTCACCCAGGGCTTCGCCCTCGCGCAGCCGGCGATCGTCGAATGGGCGGTCCAGATGGTGCGCACCACCGACCCCGGCTGCTACATCGCCACCTGCGAGGCCCTCGCGGCCTTCGACGTCCGTGCCGAGCTCGGCCGCGTCGGGGTGCCCACGCTCGTGCTGGTCGGTTCCGAGGACCAGGTGACCGGACCGGCCGAGGCCCGCACCCTGGTCGCCGGCATACCGGACGCCCGGCTGGCGCTGGTGCCCGGTGCCTCGCACCTCGCGCCCGTCGAGCAGCCCTCCGCCGTCACCGACCTTCTCGTGCGCCATTTCTCCAGCGCCTGGCAGGACACGCTGACCGCCATCCCGGTGCCGCACGCGGTACCGGCGGTCTCCGCGCCGATGGGCCCGGTCGCCGAGATCGGCCCCGCCGGTCACGCACAGCCCGAGGCGGTGACGCACGGCCGCCCCGACCCCTACGAGGCGGGGATGACGGTGCGCCGCGCGGTGCTGGGCGACGCGCACGTCGACCGCGCGACGGCCGCCGCCGACGACTTCACCGGCGACTTCCAGGAGCTGATCACCCGCTACGCCTGGGGCGAGGTGTGGACCCGGGAGGGACTCGACAGACGCACGCGCAGCGTGATCACCCTGACCGCGCTGGTCGCGGGCGGTCACCTGGACGAGCTGGCGTTCCACACCAGGGCGGCGCTGCGCAACGGGCTCACCCCCGAGGAGATCAGGGAAGTGCTGATCCACACCGCCGTCTACTGCGGTGTCCCCGCGGCGAACTCCGCCTTCAAGGTGGCCCAGGCCGTCATCCAGGAGGAGACCACGCCGCGGTCGTAGCAGGATGGAGTCATGAGGCTCACGAAGAAGAAGCACGCGTGCATCCGGCTGGAGAAGGACGGACGGACACTCGTCGTCGACCCCGGCGCCTTCAGCGAGGAGGACGCCGCCGTCGGAGCCGACGCGGTCCTCGTCACCCACGAGCACCCCGACCACTTCGACGAGGGCCGGCTGCGGGCGGCGCTGGAGGCCAACGCGGAGGCGGAGATCTGGACCCTGAGGAGCGTCGCCGAGAAGATCTCGGTGGCGTTCCCGGGTCGTGTCCACACGGTCGGGCACGGCGACACCTTCACCGCGGCGGGCTTCGACGTCCAGGTCCACGGCGAACTGCACGCCGTGATCCACCCGGACCTTCCGCGGGTCACCAATGTCGGCTACCTGGTGGACGGTTCGGTCTTCCACCCGGGCGACGCGCTCACGGTCCCCGACCACCCCGTCGAGACACTGATGCTCCCGGTGCACGCGCCGTGGAACAAGATCGCGGAGATCATCGACTATGTGCGCGAGGTGAAGCCGCGGCGGTCCGTCGACATCCACGACGCCCTGCTGACCGACCTCGCTCGCCCTCTGTACGACCAGCATCTCGGCAACCTCAGCGGCGCGGAGCACGACCGGCTCGGCCCGGGGGTGACGGCGGACCTGTGACTGTCACACCCCGCCGCTAGGCTTCTCCTCATGCGCATCGCCACGTGGAACGTCAACTCGATCACCGCCCGGCTGCCCCGGCTGCTGGCCTGGCTGGAGAGCAGCGGCACCGATGTGGTGTGCCTCCAGGAGACCAAGTGCACCGAGGAGCAGTTCCCGGCCGACGCGCTGCGCGAGATCGGCTACGAGTCGGCGGTCCACGCCGCCGGCCGGTGGAACGGCGTGGCGCTCGTCTCCCGGGTCGGCCTTGAGGACGTGGTCAAGGGTCTGCCCGACGGCCCGGCCTACGAGGGCACACAGGAACCGCGGTCGATCGCCGGCACCTGCGGACCGGTCCGCCTCCGGTCGGTCTATGTCCCCAACGGCCGCGAGGTCGCCCATGACCACTACGCCTACAAGCTGAGCTGGCTCGACGCGCTCAAGCTGTCGGTGGCCGAGGACACCGCGGCCAGCCGCCCCTTCGCGGTGCTGGGCGACTTCAACATCGCGCCGACCGACGACGACGTGTGGGACCGGTCGGTCTTCGAGGGCAGCACCCATGTCACCGAGCCCGAGCGTGCGGCGCTCGCGTCGCTGCGCGAGGCCGGTCTGTCCGACGTGGTGCCGCGTCCGCTCAAGTACGACCAGCCCTTCACCTACTGGGACTACCGCCAGCTGGCCTTCCCGAAGAACCGCGGCATGCGCATCGACCTGGTCTACGGCAACGAGCCGTTCACCCAGGCCGTCAAGGACAGCTTCGTGGACCGTGAGGAGCGCAAGGGCAAGGGCGCGTCGGACCACGCCCCGGTGGTTGTGGATCTGGACATCTGACGACTGCCGACGCGTGCCCTGTGGTGCGTCAGGCCGCCGGGATGCGAGGCTGAGTGGTATGAACATCCCTTTCTTGGACAACTGGCTCAAGCGGCACAGCGCCGACACCGGTGAGAGTGACTTCGCGGCCGCCGAGAAGGACCCCGAGCGTGCGGCCGCCATCGCCGAGCTGCTCTCGGAGTGCGAGTTGCTGCGTGTCCGAGTGGGGCAGGCCGGGCTCGAACTGGACGACTCCCCGGCATCCTTGAGCGCCCTCGACCAGCTGCCGCCACGCTGGCGCGACGACCCCGAGGAGCTGCCCTGGCTCGGCAACGACGCGGGGCTCTACCTCGGCACGGTGATCGTGCGTACGGTCCCGGGCGCGAGCTGGCACATCTGGCCGGGCGGCAGCCCGGTGGTGCGCCTCGTCTCCGGCCGTGAGATCAGCGTCGTGGAGGCCGGTCTGGACTGGGCCGTCAACGGTTCGCCGGAGCTGTCCCAGGTCTACGCGGAGGCCGCCGAAGCCTGAAGTTGGTAAATACGGCTTATGCCCTATTTATGCGTGTCGGGTGTGAAGTCCCTTATCGGGCTGGATAGTTTGCGCTGACCTCGACACAGCGATGGGTGGGTAGGGCAGTCTATGGCCGTTGATCCGTTGATCGAGCTGCGCGACGTCAACAAGTACTACGGACAGTTGCACGTCCTCCAGAACATCAACCTCACCGTCGGGCGCGGGGAGGTGGTGGTGGTCATCGGCCCCTCGGGCTCCGGTAAGTCGACCCTCTGCCGGACGGTGAACAGACTCGAGACCATCGAATCCGGCAGCATCACCATCGACGGCCAACCCCTCCCGGAGGAGGGGAAGGGGCTCGCGAAACTTCGCGCCGACGTCGGCATGGTCTTCCAGTCCTTCAATCTCTTCGCGCACAAGACCGTGCTGGCCAATGTCGCGCTCGCACCGGTGAAGGTCCGGGGCCGCTCCAAGAGCGACGCGCACAAACGCGCCCATGAGCTCCTCGACCGTGTCGGACTCGCCTCCCAGGCCGACAAGTACCCCGCCCAGCTCTCCGGAGGTCAGCAGCAGCGCGTCGCCATCGCCCGCGCGCTCGCGATGGACCCCAAGGTCATGCTCTTCGACGAGCCGACGTCCGCCCTCGACCCGGAAATGATCAACGAGGTGCTGGAGGTGATGCAGCAGCTCGCCCGCGAAGGGATGACCATGGTCGTCGTCACCCACGAAATGGGCTTCGCCCGCTCCGCCGCCAACCGTGTGGTGTTCATGTCCGACGGCCGCATCGTCGAGGACCGCGCCCCGGAGGACTTCTTCACCCACCCGGAGAGCGACCGGGCCAAGGACTTCCTGTCCAAGATCCTCAAGCACTGACGGGGGTGCTGTACCGATGATGCGTACGAGGCGCGCCCTGGCGGCGCTGACGCTCGTCCTGGCGGCCCTGGCCGTCACGGCCTGCGGCAAGGAGGGCAGCCCGCCGGTCAAGGGGCCGCAGGCCGACCAACTGCCGGACTACCAGGTGAACAAGGGCTTCCAATTGCCCGATTCGCCGACCTGGCGCAAGGCCGAGAAGCGCGGCCACCTCGTCGTCGGGGCCAAGGAGGACCAGCCGTACGTCGGCGAGAAGGACCCGGCCACCGGCCTCTACACCGGGTTCGACATCGAGATCGCCAAAATGGTGGGCGCCTATCTGGGCTTCGACCCCCGGACCATCATCTTCCGGACGATCGCCTCCGCGAACCGCGAAACCGCCCTGCAGAACGGCCAGATCGACTACTACGTCGGCACCTACACCATCAACGACAACCGCAAGAAGCTCGTCGGCTTCGCGGGCCCGTACTACCTCGCCGGTCAGTCGCTGCTCGTGCGGGCGGACGAGAACGACATCAAGGGCCCGCAGGACCTCGACGGCAAACGGGTCTGCTCGGCCGCCGGTTCGACCCCCTACCAGCGCATCGAGAGCGACTACCCGAAGGCCGACCTCGTCGCGTACGACACCTACTCCGTCTGCGTCGACAACCTCCTCACCTACCAGGTCGACGCCGTGACCACCGACGACGCGATCCTCACCGGCTACGCGGCCAAGGTGCCCGACGAACTCAAGGTCGTCGGCAAGCCGTTCTCAGAGGAGCCGTACGGCATCGGCGTCCCCCGCAACGACAACGCCCTGCGCTTCGCGATCGACGACGCGCTCGCGGCCAACGAGAAGAACGGGAACTGGCAGAAGGCCTACGCCGCGACGCTCGGCCTGTCCGGGGTGCCGGCCCCGAAACCGCCCCCGATCGACCGCTATCCGGCGTCCTGAGCGAGGCACCTGTGAACGTACTGATCGACAACTTCTCCCTGTACGGCAAGGGCTTTCTCGGCACCGTCGAACTCACGGTGTACGCCTCGCTCCTCGCCCTGGTCCTCGGTTTCGTGATGGCGTCCTTCCGCGTCGCGCCTGTCGGCTCGCTGCGCGTCGTCGGCACGGTGTGGGTGACCGTGCTGCGCAACACCCCGCTCACCCTGCTGTTCTTCGCCGTCCTGCTGGGCCTTCCGCGGTTCGGGCTGGTCCTGCCTTTCCAGGTCTTCGCGGTGATCGCCCTGGGCTGCTACACCTCGGCCTTCATCTGCGAGGCGCTGCGCTCCGGCATCAACACCGTGCCGACGGGCCAGGGGGAGGCGGCCCGCAGCCTCGGAATGGGCTTCGGTCAGACCCTGAACACCGTGGTGCTGCCCCAGGCGTTCCGCAGCGTCATCCCACCGGTCGGCTCCACACTCATCGCCCTCGCCAAGAACTCCGCGATCGCGGGCGCGTTCAGCGTCACCGAGCTCCTCGGCGTCTACAAGCCCCTCAACGAGATGGGCTACAGCATCATCTGGTCCTTCGTCTGGATCGCTGTCGGCTACCTGATCATCACCCTGACCATCAGTGCGCTGTTCAACGTGCTCGAGAAGCGCTTCGGAGTCGCCCGATGACTTCCACCGCCCTCTACGACGTCCCCGGACCCCACACCCGCAGGCGGCACCGGCTCTACGGAGTCGTCTCCACCCTCGCCGTCCTCGCCCTGGTCGGCTGGATCGTCTATCTGCTGTTCGACACCGGCCAGTTCACCGCGGCCAAGTGGACCCCCTTCGAGTACAAGGGCATTCAGGAGCTGCTCCTGAGGGGGCTCGGCAACACCCTCAAGGCGTTCGCCTGCGCCGCGGTGCTCTCGCTCCTCCTCGGCGGGCTCCTCGCCGTCGGCCGGCTCTCCGACCACCGGGCCGTGCGCTGGGCGGCCACGGTGATCGTGGAGTTCTTCCGGGCCATGCCCGTGCTGGTGATGATCTTCTTCATCTTCGTCGCGCTGAAGGTGCAGCCGCTGCCCGCTCTGGTGGCCGGACTGACGCTCTACAACGGCTCGGTGCTCGCCGAGGTCTTCCGGGCCGGCATCAACTCCGTGGAGCGCGGCCAGCAGGAGGCCTCGTACGCACTCGGGATGCGCAAGACACAGGTCATGGCCAACATCCTGGTGCCGCAGGCCGTACGCGCGATGCTGCCGACGATCATCAGTCAACTGGTGGTCGCTCTCAAGGACACCTCGCTCGGATATCTCATCACCTACGAGGAATTCCTCCACGCGGGCAAGCTCATCGCGTCGAATCTCGACTACGATTTGCCGTTCATCCCTGTGGTGATGGTGATTTCGCCGATCTACATCGGGATGTGCATGCTGCTCTCCTGGTTCGCCAACTGGATGGCCAGGCGGCAGCGGCGCAATCCGAGAACAGAGGCCGTGGACATCGCCCCGGCCGAACCAGGGACGCTGCTGCCCGGGGGTCCTCCCGAGCCTCGATAGGCGCGGAGGGCAGGACAGCAGCTCATGGGGCACGACTCATTTCCCCGCCCTGGGCGGGGGCCCCTGGCAGCAGCCGGTGATCACTTCTGGCGCAGCGGGACCGACAGATACGACGGGTCGGCTGCGGACGAGGAGAAGGTCAGCTGCGCGCCGAACGGGTTGTGCTCGATGTAGAGCGGGTCGACAGTGTCGACGACCAGGGCGAGACGGTGGCCCGCCGGTACGTCGTAGGCCGTGGAGAACAGTTCCAGGTCGACGGCGAACGGCGTGCCGGGCGTCTTGTCGTGGAAGGTGTACGGCGCATTGCTGACCAGCTTGCCGAGGCCGAGCGGGCCCACGTCGTAGAGATACGCGACGAGGGTGCCGCTCTCCTTGGTACCGGTGAGCGTGGTGTGCAGCTTCGCCGTTCCCCGGATCTGCTGCGCCGAGTCGTACCGCTCCGACTGCCACACCGCGGCGAACGGCCGCGGCAGCAGCGGGATCGACGCGATCGGGGGTAGTTTCACGAACTGGTCCAGCATGCTGGACAGCAGGATGAGCCCGCCGTTGGCGCCCGAGTCGATGTTGGCCCAGATCTTCTTCGTACCGTCCAGGTCCAGCTTGCGCCGGTCCGCCGCCACCGACTTCCAGTCGGGGTAGCTCTCGTACGCGCCGGTGGAACGGGACTTGAGACGGACCGGCTGCTCGCGGTCCACGCCGTTGTCGTCGCCCTTGAGGTAGTGGTCGAGCCAGCGGTGGGTGCTGGTCCAGGTGTCGTTGGGCAGCCCGAGCAGACCGCCGATCTCCGGGGTGGCGTGGTCGCCCGGACGGAACTCCAGCCGCTTCGGGACGGTCAGCTTCTCGTAGAAGTCCGCGGTCTGGTTCGGCGGGAAGACCGTGTCGCCCCAGGCGTTGCCCAGCATCACGGCCGTACCGTTGGCGTTGATCCGGTCCACGAAGGCGGCCGGTGAGCGCTTCTTCCCCCAGTCGACCATCTCCTGCTCCTTGTCGAGATGGGAGCCGAGGAAGTCATGGGTGAACTGCTGGAATTCGGGGCTGGGCCGGCCCGTGAGATAGCCGGCGCCGCTGAGCAGCAGAGCGGCCTGCCGGTTCTGGGTGCGGCCGCGGTAGATGGAATCGACGAGGTCGGCCCAGCCGCTGAGGGCGGCCACGGCCTTGATCCGTTCGTCATGGGCGGCGGCCAGCAGGCTGATCCCGGCCGCGTAGGAGACACCGGCCATGCCGATCCGGCTCGGGTCGGCCGGGGTGTTGGCCAGCGCCCAGTCGATGACCCTGGACGCGTCGGCGACGTCGGGCGGCCCCGCCACCTCGATGTAGCCGCCCGACTGCCAGAAACCACGGGCGTTGTAGGTGACCACCACATAGCCGGCGTCGGCGAGCTTCTTGGCCTGTGCGAGGTACTCGATCTGGGGCAGCGCCCAACTGGTCGGCAGGATCAGTACGGGGTAGGTGCGGCTGCCGTCCGCGCCCGCCGGGGTGACCACGTTCCCCTTGAGCACCGTGCCGCCGTCGCCCTTGATGTCGACGAATCGTACGCCGGGCACCCCGGCCTGCTGTTCGGCGCTGCGCGGTGCGGTCACTCCCGCTACCGGTGCGGCCGGCGCGACACCGGCCGCCGGCCCGGCGAGGAGCGCGGCGGAGACGGTGCCGATGGCGGTGGTACGCAGAACCTTGCGCGGCTGTCCCACAGGTCACTCCTCACACGTGTCACGGGAAAGTGACCCGACGGTAACGTCAGCGACTCACGCGAGGTAACTCCTCGGTAAGTTACGTGTGAGTAAAGATTGTTGGACGTGGCGTCAATACAGCGCGCTCTTCGTCCGCCAGGCGTCCCACGGCAGATTCCACTCGCCGTAGCCGTTGTTGAGGGCCTGCGTGCCCTTGGCCTCGTTGCCCGTGACCTCGAACGGATCGCCCACCTGGACCTGGCCGTAGACCCACTTGGCGTCCGCGTCGCTCATGCCGATGCAGCCCGAACTCCGGTTGGCGTTGCCGAAGTAGCCGGCGTTCCACGGCGCCGCGTGCGCGTACATGCCCGACCACGTCAGCCGCATCGAGTAGTCGACCATCTTGTTGTAGGCGTCGCCGAGGCCCACGGTCTCCGAACGCATGTTGATCGTGCCCTCCTTCGCCATCAGGACGGTCCTGCCCCGCCAGGACGCCTTCTCGCCGCCCGGGGTACCCGCGGACATCGGCACCTCCCTGACCGCACGGCCGTCGCGCACCAGCGTCAGGCGGTGGCGGTCCAGGTCCACCGCGACCGACTGGCTCCTGCCGATGGTGTAGGTCGTCGCGTAGTCACGGACGAACCACCCGCCCGCTCCCGAGTCGATCCCGCTCAGCTTCGCCTGGAGCGAGACCCTCGTGCCCGGCTGCCAGTACTCCTTCGGCCGCCAGTCGATCCTGTCCTTGCCCGACCAGTCCCGCATCCAGCCCCAGGAGCCCTCGGTGTTGTTCGAGGTGGTGACCTTGAGGTGCTTCTCCACCGCGGCCCTGTTCTTCACCGGGTGGTCGAACACGATCGACAGGGGGTGTGCGACGCCGACCGTGGCGTTCTTGCCCGGGGCCATGGCGAGCTTGTTGACCTTGGCGGGGGCGGCGGTGGCGAAGGCCGCCGTGGCGGCGCCTCCGCCGGTGTCCTTCGCCTCGACCGAGTAGCGCGTGCCCGGAGTCGCGGGGCGTGCCGACGTCCAGCTCCTGCCGTCGTCGGCGATGCGTCCGTCCAGCCGTCCGCCCTTGGCGTCCGTGACCGTGACCTCCTTCAGCTTCCCCTCGGCGATCGTCACCCGCACGGGCGCGCCGGCGGCCTGCTTGCCGGTCGGAGTCACCGAGATCGAGGGTCCGTCCTTGCCGTCGGCATCGGCGTCCGCGGCGCCGCCGGAACATCCGGTGAGCAGCACGGCAAGCACCGCGCCGCCGACGGACACGGCGGGGCGGACGGGTCGGCGGCCGAGCGGGAAGCGCGGTCGTGTGCGGCTCAAGGCAAAACCTCCGTTGCGATCACTGTCGCGCAGTGAGAGTCCGCTGCGATGTCACGGGTTCCGGAATTTCCCGGATTTCCCCCTAACTCCGGTGTGATGAGAAACGCAGGGAAAGGGACGTTTGGTCCACGGCGAGCGCCGGGTCCGGGGCCGGCCGCGACCCCCGCGGGCCCTCACCCCCTGGTGTTCTGTCCGGTCGTCAGGCACTCTCGCCAGATGGATCCGGCACCGGCAGGAACGATCCTGCGACTGAGGCTGAGGCGGCGGGCCGAGTGGATACCGCTCGCCGCGATCGTGCTGCTCGTGGTCTGGGGCATCGCCACGGCGTCGATCGTCGAGGGACCCAACGGCACCTCCGGAGGCATCGCGCTCGCGGTCGTCGGCGTGCCGGTGGCCGTGTTCGCCGTCAGCTGCGCGGCCCATCTGGTGCGGCCGATGCGCCTCACCGTCGACGCCGACGGGCTGGAGGTACGGCTGCCGCTCTGGCCGGCCAGGACCGTCGCCTGGTCCCGGATCACCGGTGTGAGCGCCCCGCCCGACCATGTCGTCGTCGACTGCGCCGCACCCGTCGGTGGCCTGCCGCCGACCTGCCGGCCACGGGCCGCGTACCGCAGACTCGCGGCCGACCTCGGACGGCCCGCAGGCGGTCAGGGGCTCTGCTTCGAGACGCGCGTCTTCGACCTGGAAGCCGCCGAACTGCTCGACGCGATCGCACGGCACGCCCCGCAGGGGACCGCGGTGCGTGCGGGACGGTCCTGACGGAGCGCGGACGCGGTCTGGGGGTCCCTCGTGTGGATCAGACCTAGCTCGCTGCCTGGGCCGAGGGCCGCGGGGTCGGCAGCGGTGCCTGTGCCGCGCGGGTGACGTCCGCGACCAGCTCGACCACGTCCGGCCCGTACGCCTGCGAGTTGACCACCTTGAGCAGCAGACAGAACGACGAGGCGCCGTGCTTGCGGGTGAGTCTCTCGTGGTTGCGGGCCAGATAGCGGGTCGCCGCCTGGTTGGTTATCGCGCGCTGGCCGCAGAAGAGGAAGACCGGCCGGGCGTCCTGGCCCGCGGTGAGCCGGGCGAGGAACACGTACTCGGCGACGCCGGGCTCCATCCGGTAGCGCTCCGACCCGATCTGGAACGCCCCCTGGTCCGGACCGGGCTCCGGATCGGTGTTGATCCGCACGCCGGGCAGCAGCGAATGCAGATGCGCGGCCATCCGGCGGTTGCTGAACGGGCCTCCCACGCAGAACTCCGTGCGCTCGCCGAAGCCCTGCTGGGCCGTGTCGTGCCAGACGATCTGGGCGTGCGCCCCGCAGCCCTTGATCAGCGCGGAGAGCTCCAGGAGGGCGAAGACGTCGAAACGGTGCACGGAGCCGTCCCGGCCGGCCTCGCGGTTGACCACGAGGAGCGACTCGGAATTCGTGGGCAGACCGAAGAATGCCTGCTTGCGACGGAGTTTGCGGCGCCACAGATACGTGCGCGCGAGCCAGCCGAGCGTGGCGCTGATGCCGGCGGCCACCACGCCGAGCACGATGTTGCGTACGTCGTCAGTCATGGGCGCGCATGGTAGCGGGGTTGTCGCGACATTGTTCGAGACGGTCCTGACGGGATGCGCGCGGTGAAGTTACGCTGCGCGGACGTACATTGACTGGAGGTACGGATGCGTCGCTCCGTCGCACGGAATGTGTCGGCTCTGGCCGTGACCGCGGCCGTGATCTCGATCGGGGCCGCGGCCCCGCCCACCTCCTCGCCGCCGGGCGGGGCACCGGTCAAGAAACCGGTCGCCGTGGGTTACGGCGGCGCCGTCGCCAGTGTCGACGCGGACGCATCGGCCGCGGGCATCGAGGTGCTGCGCCGCGGTGGCAATGCCGTGGACGCCGCCGTCGCGACCGCCGCCGCGCTCGGCGTCACCGAGCCGTACTCCGCCGGCATCGGCGGTGGCGGCTTCTTCGTCTATTACAACGCGAAGTCCCGCACGGTCCACACCATCGACGGCCGCGAGACCGCGCCCCGCTCCGCCGACGCCTCCCTCTTCCTGGAGAACGGCAAGCCCATCCCCTTCGAGGAGGGCGTGACGAGCGGCCTGGGAGTCGGCACCCCCGGCACCCCGGCGACCTGGGAGTCGGCGCTGGACGCCTGGGGGAGCAGGCCGCTCGGCCAGCTGTTGCAGCCGGCCGAACGCCTCGCGAAGGACGGCTTCACCGTCGACGCCACCTTCCGCTCGCAGACCCAGTCCAACCAGGCCCGGTTCGCGGACTTCCCCGCGTCGGCGGAGCTCTTCCTGCCCGGCGGGCAGCTCCCGGTCGTCGGCTCGGTCTTCAAGAACCCGGATCTGGCGCGTACGTACAAGGAGATCGCCCGCAAGGGCGTCGGCACGCTGTACCGCGGCGACATCGCCCAGGACATCGTGCGCACCGTCCGCACGCCCCCGGTCGCCAAGGGCGCCACCCGGGTCGTACGGCCCGGCGATCTGACCGCGCGCGACCTCCGCGCGTACGAGACGATCCGGCGGGCGCCCACGAAGGTCTCCTACCGCGGCCTGGACGTCTACGGCATGGCTCCGGTGTCCTCCGGCGGCACCAGTGTCGGCGAGGCGCTCAACATCCTGGAGCGGAGCAACCTGTCGAAGGCCACGCAGACGCAGTATCTGCACCGCTTCATCGAGGCGAGCCGGATCGCCTTCGCGGACCGCGGGCGCTGGGTCGGTGACCCGGCCTTCGAGAAGGTGCCGACGAAGGGGCTCCTGTCGCAGCGGTTCGCCGACTCGCGCGGATGCCTGATCAAGGACGACGCGGTGCTCACCAGCCCGCTGGCGCCGGGCGATCCGAACAAGCCGGTGGCGTGCGGCGGATCGGGCACGGCCGCCCCGACCACGTTCGAGGGGGAGAACACCACCCACCTGACGGCGGCTGACAAGTGGGGCAACGTCGTCGCCTACACGCTCACCATCGAGTCGACCGGCGGCAGCGGCATCACCGTGCCCGACCGGGGCTTCCTGCTCAACAACGAGCTCACGGACTTCTCCTTCGCCCCGGCGAGCCCGGCGGTGCACGACCCGAACCTGCCGGGTCCGGGCAAGCGTCCCCGCTCGTCGATCTCGCCGACGATCGTCCTCGACGACGGCCGTCCCGTCCTCGCGCTCGGCTCCCCGGGCGGCGCGACCATCATCACCACCGTCCTCCAGTCGCTGACGGGTCGTCTGGACCGGAATCTGCCCCTGGTGGACGCGATCGCCGCGCCGCGCGCCAGCCAGCGCAACCAGACGACGACGGAGATCGAGCCGGAGCTGTGGAACAGCCCGCTCCGCGGACAGCTGGAGAAGATCGGTCACGCCTTCCGGCAGAACCCGGAGATCGGCGCGGCGACGGGTATCGAGCGGCTGCCCGACGGCCGCTGGCTCGCCGCCGCCGAAAAGGTCCGCAGGGGCGGCGGATCGGCCATGGTCGTCCGCCCCAGCGGTCATCCGTACGGCCGCTGACCGAACGGCGCAAACGTCCGCTGCCCGTCCGGGGCCCCAAACCCCGTACGGGAGGCGGACGTTGGCCGTCCGGGCGCCGGCGGGCGCCGGGTGGGGGGCGATCGGATGTGCGCGTGAGCGGGTAGGGACGCTTTCCTTACAGAAAGGCGACACCCCCCATGCGCACTCGCACTCTCGCGCTCGCCGTCTCCGGCGCCGCCCTCCTCGCGGCGATCGCGCTGCCCGCCACGGCGAGCTCCGCGGCGACCGGCACCGGTGCCTTCCGCGAAGGCACGGTCGCGGCGGCCGACCTGCTCGCCAAGGTGACGGGCTGTCCGCAGATCTCGAACGGCCTGTACCGGACGGACAGCGCGGCCCCGGCGACGATCCCCGTGTGCGGCAAGGACGGCGTCGTGTACTGGACGGCCGACATGGACATCGACTGCGACGGCCAGGTCACGAACGCGTGCAACACCGGCACCGACCCCTGGTTCCAGGCCGCGACGGCCTTCCACCAGTCCGACGGCCGGGCCCTCGACGCCGAGCGGTTGCCGTATGTCGTCGTACCGACCAGCAGCGCCATCTGGAACTACGGCAGCGCGGGCATCAAGGGCGGCGGGGTGGTCGCCGTCGTCCACAACGATCAGGTGCAGTACGCGGTCGTCGGGGACACGGGTCCCAGTCAGATCATCGGCGAGGCGTCCTACGCCACCGCCCGGGCGCTGGGGATCGACCCGGACCCGTCGACCGGCGGTACCGCCGCCGGGGTCACGTACATCTTCTTCCCGAACACCACAGTGCTGCCGATCGAGAACCACGAGGCGGCGGCGACTCTCGGCGAGACGCTCGCCAGGCAGTTCGTCGCCGGGGTCTGACAGCGGGGGATCTGGCGGCGGGACCTGCGGTCCGCGAGGGCGCGGTCAGAGCGCCGTGAGGATGCGCGGGCCGTCGTCCGTGATCGCCACCGTGTGCTCCGCGTGCGAGGCGCGGCTGCCGTCCAGCGTGCGGATCGTCCAGCCGTCGCCCGCCGTGCGGTGGCCGTCGGTGCCACCGCCGATCACCATCGGCTCGATCGCCAGCACCATCCCGTGGCGCAACGGCATGCCCCGGCCCGGGCGTCCCTCGTTCGGGACGCCCGGGTCCTCGTGCATGCTGCGCCCCACGCCATGACCGCCGAAGCCGTCCGGGATGCCGTATCCGGCGGTCCGGCACACGCGGCCGACGGCATGGGCGATGTCACCGATGCGGTTGCCGACGACGGCGGCCGCGATACCGGCCTCCAGGGCCTCCTCGGCGGTGGCGATCAGCCGGACGTCCTCGGGCCGGGCGCGCCCGACCGTGAAGCTGACGGCCGAGTCGCCCACCCAGCCGTCCAGGATCGCCCCGCAGTCGAGGCTCACCAGATCGCCGTCGCGCAGGCGGTATCCGTCCGGGATGCCGTGCACGATCGCGTCGTTGACGGAGGCGCAGATGACGGCGGGGAAGGGGATGGGAGCCCATGAGGGGTGATAGTCCAGGAACGGTGATCCCGCCCCGGCCTCGTCCAGCACCGAGCGAGCGGCACGGTCCAGTTCCAGCAGGCTGACGCCCACCGCCGCAGTCTCGCGGGCTGCCGTGAGTGCCTGTGCCACGAGGCGGCCGGCCTCGCGCATCGCCTCGATCGAGGCGTCCGTCTTGATCTCTACCATGCCAATTACTATACCGGTCCTACCGGTATTGGAATACCAGCATTAGAATACCGCCATGGTGCGCACCCCTCTCACCCCCGAAGAGCGCGAACGCGGCGAACGGCTCGGCCGGATCCTGCGCGTCGCGCGCGGCGACCGCAGCATGGTGGAGATCGCCGCGGCCGCCGGCCTCTCGGCCGAGACCCTGCGCAAGATCGAGACGGGCCGGGCCCCGACGCCCGCGTTCTTCACGGTCGCCGCACTCGCGCGGGTGCTCGGTCTGTCGATGGACGAACTGGTGGTGCGCTGCGCACTGGTGCCGGCGGCCTGACGGGCCTCCGGGCCGATCAGGTACGACCTGGGCTGTCGTTCGGAACAGGCCGGGTCAGTGAGCGGATTCCGGTGCGAGCGACGGGACCTCACCCGCCACCGCGAGCTGGATACGGCGATGGCGTGGCCGCTCGATCTCGTCCAGCAGGGCCACGGCCAGGTCGCCGTGCGCGATCCGTCCGCCGCCGTCGATGAGCTGCCCCCGTGCCGTCCGGTAGCGGCCCGTGCGGGGAGCTCCCGCGTCCAGGTCCATGGGCGGGACGACCATCAGCCAGTCCAGCTCCTCGGGCGCCCGGCTCAGCACGTCGAACTCCGCGACATGCCCCTGGGAGAACACCCGGTAGGGCTCCGGGAAGTCCGGATCGTCCATCACCCGTACCCCTGGTGACGTCTCCAGCGTCGAGGCGATGCCCAGCGTCAGGAAGCGGTGCACGCCGGCCTCGGTCAGCCCGGTGACCATCGCCTCGGCCGCGCAAGTGAAGAACTCCTCCGCCGGGACGTCCAGCCGCGCCGCCGCATTGACCGCCGCGTCGTGGCCCGCCGCGAGCCGGGCGACGGATGCGCCGTCCGTCGCGTCACCGGGCACGACCGTCACGCCGTCCGCCGCGAGATCCGGATGTCTGCCGGGATCGCGCACCACCGCCGTCACCGCATGCCCGCGCGCCGCCGCCTCCGACACCGCCGCTCTTCCGACCCGTCCGCCTGCTCCGAACACCATGATGTGGCTCATGTCCCGGACGGTAGAACGGAGGTGGCCGGTTACTGCAAAGGTACCGGGCGGACCCGGCGGAGCGCGCAGGATGGAGAGCATGGAGACGAAGCCCGAGCCGCTGCGGCCGGACATGTTCGCCGATCCCGACTGCTCGGCCGGTTTGCAGCCGTTCCGGTTCGGCGACAAGTGGTCCGGGATGGTGATGCGCTGCCTGGAGGACGCGCCGCGCCGCTTCTCCGAACTGCGCGTCGCACTGCACCGGGTGACCCCGAAGGTGCTCACCGAGACGCTCCGCGCGATGGAGCGCAACGGCTTTGTGAAGCGGACGTCGTACGACGAGAATCCGCCACGGGTCGAGTACGAACTCACCGCGCTCGGCCGGTCGGCCGTCCAGCCGATGAACGCGGCGTGCGACTGGGCGCGGACGCACCGGCCCGAGCTCGTCGCCGCGCGGGAGGCGGACCCGGAACACGGGCGCGGTCAGGTGGGTCCGGAGAGTACGGGCGCGAACAGCCGGAAGCGGAGTACGGATGCGGACGGCCGGACCGGCCGCCCGGGGGCCCCGGACACGGCGTAGTCTCGCGCACGTGACTGCCGAGGACTTCGCCGCCGCCAAGTACATCAGCGTGACCACGTTCCGTAAGAACGGAACCGGTGTCGCCACCCCCGTCTGGTTCGCCGAGGACGGCGGAAAGCTGTACGCCTGGACCCGGACCGACTCCTGGAAGGTCAAGCGGCTGCGCAACGACCCGCGCGTCGTGGTGACCGTGTGCGACGTGCGCGGCCGGATCGCCGAGGGCGCCCCGACCGCCGAGGGGACGGCCGAGCTCCTCGACGCGGCGGCGACCGCACGGATCCGCAAACTCCTGGCCCGCAAGTACACCTGGCAGTTCTGGCTGGTCGACTGGCCGGCCACGCTGGCGCGGCTCGGCAAGCGTCCGCACACCGGCATCGCGGTAACCATCTGAAAACAGCGCGTAGCAGTGCCGTAACACGTCTGATGTCCAATGCCACCCAGTCGAGGGTGGGGCGGGACAGTGATGGCGGTGCATCAAGTACCGGCACAGACCGGTGTGTTCGCGCGGTATCTCAAGGGGCTTGCCGCGCTGCTCGACCGTGACGGCGGCTGGTACGCGGTCTTTCTGCACCGCGACCCCCAGGGCATGCAGGCGTGTCTGGACGGCTTCGAGGTCCCGCCGTGGGACGTCGTCGGATCGCTGCTCCAGGATCTCGCGGTGGTGCGGGGGCGGGAGTTCGTGGAGCAGGAACAACTCCGGGCCAAGCAACTGCACACGGCCTCGGCCGCGGCCCACGACCGCCGGCCGGGCGGTCGCGAGGCCCTTGTGGAGCGCCTGGAGCTGATGCGGCGTGAACTGATCCACGCCACCGGTCGCAACGAGGAGCTCATCCGACTGATCGCCGCCGAGCCGGAGGGCACGCAGGCGGCACAACAGCTGACGTACGAGCTGGAATGGGTCAGGGACGACCACGTGCGGGCCACCGCGAGGGTCGCCGAACTGCGTCGGCGCCTGGCTGTTCTGCCTCCGCCGGAACACGGTCGGGCCGGCGCCCCGGGACCGGGGGAGCGGGTGCCGCGGCAGGCTTCCCGGCCGGAGTCGGCGCAGTGGTCCGCTCCGGCGCAGGAAGGCCCTCGGACCGCCCCGCAGGCGGAAACCCCTGCCTCCGGTGACCAGGGCAGAGGCAGCAAGGACGGCGGCAAGGCCGGGGCCAGGGACAAGCGCCGGCGCCCGCGCGGCGCGCGCTTCGCCGGCATGGAGGAGGACGTCGAGGCCGTCGCCGTGCCCGAACTCCCCGTCGGCGGGGATCTGCCCCGCGGGGCACGGTACGGCGCCGCGGGCACGGCTCCCGAACAGGAGCAGCCCGTCCTCGTCGACCCCGAGGACGCCCTGCGCGCCGCGCACGAGACCGTGCGCTCCCTCGGGCGGCTGCGCGCGGAGGGTCGCAGCGGAGAGGCCCATGCCCTCCTCTGCGAGGCCGCCACCCTGCCCGCCGGCCGGCTTCCTGTGCTCGCCGCCGAGCTCCACCGCGCCGGTCTGGAGGCCGACTGGGCCACGCTGCTGTGGGAGGCCGCCTCGCAGCCCGTGCTGCGGCTCGCGGCGATCGCCGGCGCCCTCTCCGCCGCCGGCCGCGCCCAGGACGGCCACCAGCTCCTGCGCCAGGGCGTGACCCGCCCGGCGGACGAGATCGCCGCCGCCGTACTCTCCCTCGACGAGGACGGCCGCGCCCCCGAGGCGCTCGCCCTGCTCGTCGCCTATGCCCAGCTGCACACCCCCGCCGACACGGCGCGAATCGCCGACCGCGACCCCGCCCGTCTCGTCCCCCGTCTGCTGGCCGCCGCCCGTGCCGGAACCGCGGCCCATGAGCGCGATCTTGTCCACGCGCTACGTGTCTCGGGCCACCTCGGCGCCTGACCCGTACGGTGTCGACCGCTCGGGTGCGAAACACGATCGACTCTGCGGGTTGACGACGATGGTCTTGCCCCAGTGTGTGACGGGGCTTACGTTCTCCATCTACGCATTCGTCTACGTGCGTAGAGGCCCTCTGCCGTTCGGCCGAAGGAGCAGCTCATGGCCACTGTCGTACGCGCCGCACTCGTCCAGGCGACCTGGACCGGCGACACCGAATCCATGATTGCCAAACACGAGGAACACGCCCGGGAAGCGGCCCGTCAGGGCGCCAAGGTCATCGGATTCCAAGAGGTCTTCAACGCCCCCTACTTCTGCCAGGTCCAGGACCCGGAGCACTACCGCTGGGCCGAGCCCGTCCCGGACGGTCCCACCGTCCGACGGATGCAGGATCTCGCCCGCGAGACCGGGATGGTCATCGTGGTCCCGGTCTTCGAGATCGAGGGCGCGGGCTTCTACTACAACACCGCCGCCGTGATCGATGCCGACGGCTCCTACCTGGGCAAATACCGTAAGCACCACATCCCTCAGGTCAGGGGATTCTGGGAGAAGTACTACTTCAGGCCCGGAAACGCGGGCTGGCCGGTCTTCGACACCGCCGTCGGCAAGGTCGGCGTCTACATCTGCTACGACCGCCACTTCCCGGAGGGCTGGCGGCAACTGGGGCTGCAAGGAGCCCAGTTGGTCTACAACCCCTCGGCGACCTCGCGCGGTCTCTCCAGCTACCTCTGGCAGCTGGAACAGCCGGCCGCCGCCGTGGCGAACGAGTACTTCATCGCCGCGATCAACCGCGTCGGCGAGGAGGAGTACGGCGACAACGACTTCTACGGCACGAGCTACTTCGTCGACCCGCGCGGGCAGTTCGTCGGCGAGGTGGCCAGCGACAAGGCGGAGGAGCTCGTCGTACGCGACCTGGACTTCGACCTGATCGACACCGTCCGGCAGCAGTGGGCCTTCTACCGCGACCGGCGCCCCGACGCGTACGAGGGGCTGGTGCAGCCGTGAGTCATCTGTACGACCGGCACAAAGCCGTGATCCCCGACTGGGTCGCGCTCTACTACCAGCGGCCCATCGAGATCACACACGGCGAGGGCCGCCATGTCTGGGACGCGGACGGCAACCGCTACCTCGACTTCTTCGGCGGCATCCTCACCACGATGACCGCCCACGCGCTGCCCGAGGTCACCAAGGCGGTCAGCGAGCAGGCCGGGCGGATCATCCACTCCTCGACGCTCTATCTGAACCGCCCGATGGTCGAGCTCGCCGAGCGGATCGCGGCGCTCTCGGGCATCCCCGACGCACGGGTCTTCTTCACCACCTCGGGCACCGAGGCCAACGACACCGCCCTGCTGCTGGCCACCGGACACCGCCGGTCCAACCAGATCCTGGCGATGCGCAACAGCTACCACGGACGTTCGTTCTCGACCGTCTCCATCACGGGCAACCGCAGCTGGTCGCCGACCTCGCTCTCCCCGCTGCAGACGCTGTACGTGCACGGCGGCGTCCGCACCCGGGGGCCGTACGCCCACCTGTCCGACGCGCAGTTCATCGAGGCGTGCGTGGCGGACCTGGAGGACCTGCTCGGCCACACCCGGGACGTCGCCGCGCTGATCGCCGAACCCATCCAGGGCGTCGGCGGGTTCACCTCCCCGCCCGACGGGCTGTACGCCGCGTTCCGCGAAGTCCTCGACCGGCACGGCATCCTGTGGATCGCCGACGAGGTGCAGACCGGCTGGGGCCGTACCGGCGACCACTTCTGGGGCTGGCAGGCGCACGCCGGCAACGGACCGCCGGACATCCTCACCTTCGCCAAGGGCATCGGCAACGGCATGTCCGTGGGCGGAGTCGTCGCGCGTGCCGAGATCATGAACTCGCTGGACGCCAACTCCATTTCGACGTTCGGCGGCTCACCGGTCACCATGGCCGCGGGCAGCGCCAACCTCGCGTATCTGCTGGAGCACGACCTCCAGGGCAACGCCCGCCGCGTCGGCGGACTGCTGCTCGAGCGGCTGCGCGGGATCGGGGCGAGCGTGCCCGCCGTCCGCGAGGTGCGCGGCCGGGGCCTGATGCTCGGCATCGAACTGGTCAGGCCCGGCACCGACGAGGCCGATCCGCAGGCGGCGGCGGCCGTCCTGGAGGCCGCGCGCGAGGGCGGGCTGCTGATCGGCAAGGGCGGCGGCCACAACACCAGCGCCCTGCGCGTCGCGCCGCCGCTCTCCCTGACCGTGGCCGAGGCGGAAGAGGGCGCGTCCATCCTCGAACACGCCCTGCGCAGCGTTTAGGGCCCGATCCACACGACAGGCCCCGGGGCCCGACGCCCGCGGAGGGCCTGTCGTCGGGATCGCGCCCCAGCCGACCGTACGTATCCCAAGGGAGCGCACCAGCCATGAGCAGCACCCGCACCCTCATCCGTGGCGGACTGGTCATCACCGCATCGGACGAGATCCACGCAGACGTACTGATCGAGGACGGCCGCATCGCCGCGCTCGCCGCGCAGGGGTCCGCCGTCTCCGAGCCCTGGACCGCCGACCGCATCATCGACGCGACGAACAAGTACGTCATCCCGGGCGGCGTCGACGCCCATACGCACATGGAGCTGCCGTTCGGCGGGACATTCGCCTCCGACACCTTCGAGACGGGCACCCGCGCCGCCGCCTGGGGCGGCACGACCACCATCGTCGACTTCGCCGTCCAGTCGGTGGGCCGCCCGCTGCGCGAGGGGCTCGACGCCTGGTACGCGAAGGCCGACGGCAACTGCGCCGTCGACTACGGCTTCCACATGATCCTCTCGGACGTCAACGAGTCGTCCCTGAAGGAGATGGACCGGCTGGTCGAGGAGGGTGTCACCTCCTTCAAGCTGTTCATGGCCTATCCGGGCGTCTTCTACAGCGACGACGGCCAGATCCTGCGCGCCATGCAGCGCTCCGCCACCAACGGCGGGCTGATCATGATGCACGCCGAGAACGGCATCGCCATCGACGTCCTGGTCGAACAGGCTCTCGCCGAGGGCCGCACCGACCCGCGCTACCACGGCGAGGTGCGCCGGGTGCTGCTGGAGGCCGAGGCCACCCACCGCGCCATCCAGCTGGCCCGGGTCGCGGGCGCCCCGCTGTACGTCGTGCACGTCTCGGCCGAGGAGGCCCTCGCCGAACTCGCCGCCGCCCGCGACATGGGGCTCAACGTCTTCGGCGAGACCTGCCCGCAGTACCTCTTCCTGTCCACGGACAACCTCGCCGAGCCCGACTTCGGCGGCGCGAAGTACGTGTGCAGCACTCCGCTGCGACCGAAGGAGCACCAGGCGGCGCTCTGGCGCGGACTGCGGACCAACGATCTCCAGGTGGTCTCCACCGACCACTGCCCGTTCTGCTTCGTCGGGCAGAAGGAACTGGGCCGCGGCGACTTCTCCAAGATTCCCAACGGCCTGCCGGGCGTCGAGAACCGGATGGACCTGCTGCACCAGGCCGTCGTCGACGGGCACATCACCCGCCGCCGGTGGATCGAGATCGCGTGCGCCACCCCGGCCCGCATGTTCGGCATGTACCCGAAGAAGGGGACCATCGCGCCGGGCGCGGACGCCGACGTCGTCGTCTACGACCCGCACACCGAGCAGACCCTCTCGGTGGAGACCCACCACATGAACGTCGACTACTCCGCGTACGAGGGCAAGCGGGTCACCGGACAGGTGGAGACCGTGCTCTCTCGCGGTGAAGTCGTCATCGACCAGCGGAAGTTCACCGGCCGGGCGGGACACGGCCAGTACACCCCGCGCGGAACCTGTCAGTACCTCGGCTAGAAGGGGTCAAAGACCATGGACTTCGGACTTGTCCTGCAGACGGATCCGCCGGCATCCGGTGTCGTCGGACTGATGCGGCGCGCGGAGCGCAACGGCTTCCGCTACGGCTGGACCTTCGACTCGGCGGTGCTCTGGCAGGAGCCGTTCGTCATCTACAGCCGCATCCTCGAACACACCGAGACGATGATCGTCGGGCCGATGGTGACCAACCCGGGCACCCGGACCTGGGAGGTCACCGCCTCCACCTTCGCCACCCTCAACGACATGTACGGCAACCGCACGGTCTGCGGCATCGGCCGGGGCGACTCGGCGATGCGGGTCGCGGGCCGCAAGCCCAACACCCTTGCCCGGCTGGGCGAGGCGATGGGTGTGATCCGCGATCTCGCGGAGGGACGCGAGGCCGTGGTCGACGGTCAGCCGCTGCGCCTTCCGTGGGTGCAGGGCGGCAAACTGCCGGTGTGGATGGCCGCGTACGGCCCCAAGGCGCTCGCTCTCGCGGGCCAGAAGGCCGACGGTTTCATCCTCCAGCTCGCCGATCCGTATCTCACCGAGTCGATGATCAACGCCGTGCGCACCGCCGCGTCCGACGCCGGACGGGACCCCGACGCGATCACCATCTGCGTCTCGGCGCCTGCCTACGTCGGCGACGATCTGGCCCACGCCCGAGACCAGTGCCGGTGGTTCGGCGGGATGGTCGGCAACCACGTCGCCGACCTGGTCTCCCGCTACGGCGAGCACTCGGACCTGGTGCCCGAGGCCCTCACCTCGTACATCAAGTCGCGGGAGGGGTACGACTACAGCCACCACGGCCGTGCCGGCAATCCGTCCACGGACTTCGTCCCGGACGAGATCGTCGACCGGTTCTGTCTGCTGGGCCCGGCCGAGGCGCACATCGAGAAGCTGAGGACACTGCGCGACCTGGGTGTGGACCAGTTCGCCGTCTACAACATGCACGACGCCAAGGAAGTGACGATCGACGCGTACGGCGCCGAGATCATCCCCGCGCTGAACGGCTGAGATCCCCGTCACGCCGCAGCCCGCTCCCGCTGAACCGTGCACGACCGCTCACCACCGCTGAAGACCTCCGAAGGGCCAGCGCCATGACCGCGACCGTCCCCCCTGCCCCCTCCGGCCAACCGATACCGGATTCGTCCGGCCGCGTCGAGCTCGCGCCCGGCGCCGTACCCGCGGACGGCCGCTTCGTCAACGACGATCTGCTGCCCGTCCCCGTCGCCCGACGCCGCTGGACCACCTACAACTTCGCCGCCCTGTGGGTCGGCATGGCCCACAACATCCCGTCCTGGCTGCTCGCCTCGGGACTCGTCGCTCTCGGCATGGACTGGAAGCAGGCGGTCTTCACCATCGGGCTTGCCAACGTGATCGTTCTCGCGCCGATGCTGCTCACCGGGCACGCCGGACCGAAGTACGGCATCCCCTTCCCGGTCCTGGCGCGCGCCTCGTTCGGGCTGCGCGGCGCGAATCTGCCCGCCCTGATCCGGGCCGCGGTGGCCTGTGCCTGGTTCGGCATCCAGACCTGGATCGGCGGGCAGGGCATCTTCATCCTGCTGGGCAAGATCTTCGGCGGCTGGACCTCGGCCGCGGAGATCGGCGGCCAGCCCTGGACGCTGTGGGTCTGCTTCCTGCTCTTCTGGATTCTCGAACTCGCCATCATCTACCGGGGGATGGAGGCGTTGCGGCGGTTCGAGAACTGGGCGGCGCCGTTCGTGATCGTCGGCGCCGTGGTGCTGCTCGTGTGGATCGCCGTCAAGGCGGGCGGCTTCGGCCCGCTCCTCGACCAGCCCTCGAAGCTGGGATGGGGCGCCGACTTCTGGCCGGTCTTCTTCCCCTCCCTGATGGGCATGATCGCCTTCTGGTCGACCCTGAGCCTCAACATCCCGGACTTCACCCGGTTCGGCGCCGGTCAGCGGGCCCAGATCTGGGGCCAGACGCTGGGCCTGCCGACGACGATGACGCTCTTCGCCCTGCTGTCGGTCTTCGTCACCTCCGGCTCGCAGGCGGTGTACGGGGAGGCCGTCTGGGACCCGGTCCAGCTCGCCGCCAAGACCGACAACGTCTTCGGGCTGCTCTTCGCGCTGGTGACGGTGCTGATCGCGACGATCTCGGTGAACATCGCGGCCAACGTCGTCTCACCCGCGTACGACCTGGCGAACCTGGCGCCGAAGTTCATCAACTTCCGCACCGGAGCGCTGATCACGGGCGTGGTGGGCGTCCTGATCATGCCGTGGAAGCTGACCGAGACACCCGAGCTGTACATCTTCACCTGGCTCGGCCTGGTCGGCGGCCTGCTCGGCACGGTCGCGGGCATCCTCATCGCCGACTACTGGCTGATCCGGCGCACGGTCCTCGATCTGCCCGGCCTCTACACCGAGGGCGGCCGCTACTGGTACACCTCCGGCTGGAATCTGCGGGCCGTGGCCGCCTTCGTCGTCGGCGGTGTGCTGGCGATCGGGGGCTCGCACTCGGCGCCGGGCAAGGGGCCCTTCCCCGAGGACGGCCTCATCCCGTTCCTCAAGCCCCTCGCCGACTACGGCTGGGCCGTCGGGCTCGCGGCCTCGCTGCTGCTCTACGTCTCGCTCATGGGGATCTCGGAGCGCCGGAAGGCGTGAGCCCCCACGGAGGCGCGGCGTCCCCGCCGCTCAGAGCCGCTCAGAGCCGCTCAGCGACGGGAACGCTGCGCCTCCACGATCTTCTCGACCGTCGGCTCCGCCCCGGCCCGCCGCTGCACCCGCTCGGCGAATCCGGGGAAGTGGCCGGCGATCGCGCTCAGGATCTTCAGCTCCAGGGGAGCGACGTTGATCTCGGCGACGTCGCGCTCGACCGCCCGCGTCACGGCGTTCACGACCGCGCGCGGCGAGACCGTACGGACCCCGCCGGGCGTGCCCGAACCGGTGGCGGCGAACATCCCGAGGTCGCGGACGAAACCGGGCTGGACGACGGAGACGCCGACGCCCGTGCCGTGCAGATCCTGGCGGAAGCCGAGGGAGAAGCCGCGCAGCCCGAACTTGGTCGCGTTGTAGAGGGACGAGGACTTGGTCGCCGCCTTCCCCGACAGTGAACCGACGAAGGCGATGTGGCCTCTGCCCGCGTCGACCATCGCCGGCGCGAGCAGCCGGGCCAGCATCGTGGGCGCCCGCAGATTCACCGCGAGGGCCCGGTCGATCTCCTCGGGCGAGTAGTCGAGGACCTCGCCGCTGGAGGGCAGGGCGGCGTTGGCTATCAGGATGTCCGTCCCCGCGGCCTCCTCGGCGAGCCGCCGTACGTCGTCCGGGTCACCGAGGTCAGCGAGAATCGTGCGGGCGCCATAGGCGTCGGCGAGCGGTGCCAGTGCCTCGGCGCGCCGGCCGGACACCACCAAGGTCGCCCCTCGCGCCGCCAGTTCGGCGGCGAGCGCCCCGCCGATGCCCCCGGTCACGCCGGTGAGCAGAACGGTTGCTCCGGTGATGCGCATCTGGTTACCCTCCAGTTCTGTTCGTTCGAACGAACAATAGGGAGGCGGGGCGGTCGTGTCCACAGACGAATTCGGCGGACTGACGGAACACGTGCGGGAGTTGGCGGACGGCCACACCACGTCCGAGGCCCTGGTGGCGCGCGCCGTCGAGCGCATCGAGGCAAGTCAGGGCACCATCAACGCCTTCCGCTGGGTGCGCTCCGAGGAAGCCCTGGCCGAGGCGCGGGAGGCCGACCGGCGGCTCGCCGCGGGGGAGAGGCTGCCGCTGCTCGGCGTGCCGGTCGCCGTCAAGGACGACACCGACGTGGCCGGACTGCCCACCCTCTTCGGCTGTCAGGGTGACATCGTCGCCGCGGGTTCGGACGGTGAGGCGACCCGCCGGCTGCGCGCGGCGGGAGCGGTGATCGTCGGCAAGACCAACTCCTGCGAGCTCGGCCAGTGGCCGTTCACCGAAGGACCCGCCTTCGGCGCCACCCGCAACCCCTGGTCCACCGACCACACCCCGGGCGGCTCGTCCGGCGGCTCTGCCGCCGCCGTATCGGCCGGGCTCGTGCCCGCGGCCCTCGGCTCGGACGGCGCCGGTTCCATCCGCATCCCGTCCGCCTGGACGCACCTGGTGGGCATCAAGCCCCAGCGTGGCCGCGTCTCCCTGCACCCGTACTCCGACGCCTTCCAGGGGCTCGCCGTCAACGGCCCGCTCGCCCGCACCGTGGCCGACGCCGCCCTGCTGCTCGACGTCGTGCAGGGCCCGCACCCGGAGGATCTGCACCGCCCGGACGCGATCGACGCCTCCACCGCCGCCCGCCGCGAACCGGGCACACTGCGGATTGCGCTCGCCTGGCGGCCCCCGCTGACCCTCACCCGCACCGGGCCCCACCCCGAGGTGCGGCGCGCCGTCACCGCGATCGCCGAGGCGCTCGCCCGGCTCGGTCACCACGTCGAGGAGGCCCGGCCGCGCTACGGCCTGATCGGCCTCTCCTTCGTGCCGCGCGCCACCGCCGGTGTGGCGGAAGTCGCCGCCCTCCACCCCGATCCGGCGCTGCTCGACCCGCGCACCCGCAGCGCGATGCGCTCCGGCAAGCGGCTCGGCGGCCGGGTCGTGCGCGCGGCGCGCGCACGTGAGGCCCGCCAGCACGCACGGATCGGCGAGATCTTCGACGGCCGCGGATTCGACGTCGTGCTCGCGCCGACCACCGCGACCCCGCCCCCGCGCATCGGCACCTTCGACCACCTGGGCGCCTGGCGGACGAACGCCGTCATGGCGGCCGCCTGCCCCTACGCCTGGCCCTGGAACGTCCTCGGCTGGCCCGGTGTCAACGTGCCCGCCGGCCTCACCGCCGACGGCCTGCCCGTCGGCGCCCAGCTCCTCGGCCCGGCCGGCAGCGAGGAGACGCTCATCTCGCTCGCCGCGCAACTGGAGGCGGACCAGCGCTGGTATGAGAAGCGTCCCCATGCCCCCGGGATCTCCAGGAGCACCCCGGTGGAACAATGAGAGGCATGTCCCACGCCGCCCGCTCCGCGCCGACCCGGCAGCGCATCATCGCCGCCGTCCTGCACATCATCGGAGAAGGCGGTGTCGCGGCGGTCACCAACAGGCGCATAGCCAAGGAGGCCGGGGTCTCGCTCGGTTCGGTCACCTACCACTTCGAGACCCAGCACGACCTGCTGCGGGAGAGCCTGCTGCACTTCGTGCGCGAGGAGACCCGCCGCTTCACCGAACTCGCCGACCAGTGCCAGAGCGAGGGCATCGACATCGGCGGCGCCGCGTCCCTGGCGGGCCAGGTCGCGGACGGCACCTCCTTCGACAGCGCGCACATCGCGCCCTTCGAGCTGTACGTCGAGGCGGGACGCGACGAACGGCTGCGGGAGGCGGCGGCGGAGGCGTTCACCGCGTACGACCGGCTGGCGGCGCAGATCCTCACCGGCCTGGGCGTACCCGACGCGGAACGGCTCGCGGCGACGACCGTCGCCCTCGTGATGGGCCTCCAACTGCGCCGACTCGCCACGGGCAGCTCGGCCGACGACCTGGTGGACGCGCTGCTGCTGCTCGCGCGGGGGGCGGCGGCCGCGGACACGAGCCGGTAGGGCCTGTCGCTCGGATCAGCCGAGGACCAGGTCCACGACCTTGCGGTACTCGCTCTCCTGCGTCGCGTCGAGCGCCGTGTGCGTGGCGATGCGGAACACCAGTGCGCGCACGAGCAGTTGGGTCCAGTCGGGCAGGTGCGACCAGCGTTCCAGCAGCGCGGGATCGGCGTTCCACCAGCACAGTGCGTCGACGGCGACGACCGCCGAGGCCCAGGCCGCCGGCCGCCAGTACGGGGGCCAGTCGATGATCGCGGGCGGGGCGTCCGGGTCGAAGAGCACATTGCCCAGAAGGTCGCCGTGCACGATCTGCGCGGGGGCCGTGACGGGACGGCGCGCGGCCAGCAGCGGCCGCAGCAGCGGGAAGTCCGGGCTCTCGTCGCTCTCACCCCAGGCCAGCCGGTCCGCCCGCGACCAGGCGTTGTCCCGGACCCCGAGGAAACGTGGCCGGGGCAGGTGGGCCACCGCCGCGTGGAACGCCTCGCCCGCGCGGATCACCTCGTCCGGCCGGCGCGGATCGGCCGTACCGCCGACCATGCGCCATGCCTCCCAGCCGCCGGCGCACCAGGAGCCGTCGACCGCCGGGACCGGCCGTGCGACCCGGAAGCCGGCCGTCTCCGGGAGGTGGCACAGCACCCCGGCGCGCCACGAGGTCTCGGGACCCATCCCGGCGGGCTTCAGCATCACCTCGTCGGACCGCCAGGCCGAACCCTGGCCCCCGGGCAGGGGAGCCGGCCTGCCGGCGGTTCCGAACGCGGTGAGGACGGATGCGGGCGGGGCGGGGGAGTGGCTCATGCCGTCGCAGCGTAGGCGACTAGCCTGCACGAATGCCGAACTCCCGCCTCGCGCCCGGTGAATTCGGGATGCCGCACAGGTTCGGTGACCGGTCGTACGGCTCGACGGGCGGCGGGTCGGCGCGAAGGGGCCGTGTACGGCCCCCTGTTGCGAAAGGGGCTCCATGTTCACCACCCGGCCCACCCTCCAGGGCACGTTCGGCATGGTCTCGTCCACGCACTGGCTCGCCTCGCAGTCCGCGATGGCGGTCCTCGAGGACGGTGGCAACGCCTACGACGCGGCCGTGGCCGCAGGCTTCGTACTGCACGTCGTCGAGCCGCATCTGTGCGGGCCCGCGGGCGAGGTGCCGATCCTCCTCGCCCCGGCCGGCGGCGACGTACGCCTGCTCTGCGGACAGGGTCCCGCACCCGCCGGGGCCACCATCGCCCACTACCGGTCCCTCGGACTCGACCTGGTGCCCGGCACCGGGCCACTGGCCGCCGCCGTGCCCGGCGCGTTCGACGCCTGGATGGTGCTGTTGCGCGACCACGGGACCAAGTCCCTCGCCGAAGTGCTGCGGTACGCGATCGGGTACGCCGAGGACGGGCATCCGCCGGTGGAGCGCGTCGGGGCGACCGTGGAGGTGGTCCGCGAGCTCTTCGAGACCGAGTGGACCTCGTCCGCGGACGTCTATCTGCCGGGCGGCCGCGCTCCCGAGCCCGGCGAACTGTTCCGCAACCCCGCTCTCGCGGCGACCTGGCGACGGCTCGTCACCGAGAGCGAGAGCGCGGGCGCGGGCGGCGGGCGGGTGGCCGAGATCGAGGCGGCGCGGCGGGTGTGGCGCGAAGGCTTCGTCGCCGAGGCGCTGCTGAGGCAGGCGGGCCGCCCCACCCTGGACACCAGCGGCCGACGGCACACCGGCACGCTGACGGCCGCCGACCTCGCCGGCTGGTCCGCCGTCTACGAAGCACCGGCCACCTACGACTGGAACGGCTGGACCCTCTGCAAGGCGGGCCCCTGGAGCCAGGGCCCCGCGCTCCTGCAACAGCTCGCGCTGCTTCCCGAGGACCTGCCGCCGTACGGCTCGGGCGCGTACATCCACCTGCTGGTGGAGGGGTGCAAGCTCGCCATGGCCGACCGGGAGGCCTGGTACGGGGACGCCGGCGACGTGCCCCTGGAGGACCTGCTCTCGCCGTCGTACAACACCGCACGGCGCGCTCTGATCGGCGAGAGCGCCTCCCACGATCTGCGGCCCGGCAGTCCGGGCGGCCGGACACCCCGGCTCAGTCCGCACGCCACGGACGTGGCGGGGGAGGCCGGTGACGACGCCATGGGCGTCGGCGAGCCCACGGTCGCCAAGGACGGCAGGAGCAGCGGCGACACCTGCCACATCGACGTCGTCGACCGCTGGGGCAACATGGTCGCCGCCACCCCGAGCGGCGGCTGGCTCCAGTCGAATCCGGTCGTACCCGAGCTGGGCTTCCCCCTCGGCACCCGCCTCCAGATGGCCTGGCTCGATCCCGGACTCCCCAACTCGCTCACTCCCGGCCGGCGGCCGCGCACCACCCTGTCGCCCTCGATCGCCCTGCGTGACGGTGAGCCGGTGATGGCCTTCGGCACCCCCGGCGGGGATCAGCAGGACCAGTGGCAGCTGCACTTCTTCCTGGCGGTGGCGCTGGGCTCCGCCGTACGCGGCGGGCTCGATCTCCAGGGCGCGATCGACGCCCCCAACTGGCACAACGACAGCTTCCCCGGCTCGTTCTACCCGCGCGGCATGTCACCGGGCAGCGTCACGGTGGAGTCCCGCGTGGGGCCCGGCGTGATCGCGGAGCTGCGGTGGCGCGGCCACGAGGTCACGGTCGGCGACGCGTGGTCCGAAGGCAGGCTGTGCGCGGTCGCCCGAGATCCGCGCACCGGGGTGCTCTCCGCCGGGGCGAACCCGAGGGGAATGCAGGGTTACGCGGTGGGACGCTGAGGGGACAGCCCGATGTCAGAAGGCCGTGCTTAGCTGGACATATGATCGATGACTTTGTTGCCGGTGACCTGTCCGACGTCGAGGAGGCGATCCGCAAGGCGGCCGCCGCCGAGATCATGCCGCGGTACCGCCAGCTCGCCGCACACGAGATCGTCGAGAAGACCGGCCCGCACGACCTGGTGACGACGGCCGACCGCCAGGCCGAGGAGCACCTCACCGCCTCGCTCACCGCGCTGCTGCCCGGCTCGGTCGTGGTCGGCGAGGAGGCGGTGCACGCGGATCCGGCGGTGTACGACGCGCTCCGGGGCGACGCGCCCGTGTGGATCGTCGACCCCGTCGACGGCACCCGCCAGTTCGTGCACGGCGATCCCGGCTTCTGCACCCTGGTCGCGCTGGCCCAGCACGGGAAGGTGCTGGCGTCCTGGACGTACGCGCCCGTCCCCGACGACATGGCGACGGCGGTCCGCGGCCGCGGCGCACGCCTCAACGGCGAACCCCTCCACGCGGGCTCGCCCGGCCCCGACGCGGTCCTCCGCGTGGCGATGTCCCACCCCGACTACACGACCCCCGACCAGAAGCGCGCCCTGCTCGGACTGAACGTCGACGGTGTCGACGCCCGTCCGTGCGGCTCGGCGGGCCTGGAGTACCTGTCGGTCGCCCGCGGCGAGCTGGACGCTGTCGCATTCTCATGGGAGAACGCGTGGGATCACGCGGCGGGACTGCTGCTGGTGGAGGAGGCGGGCGGCACGGACGTGACCGTCGCGGGGGAGAGGTTCCGCACAGCGGGCGGGAACGCGCTGCCGTTCACGTCGGCGAGGACGGACGCGGTGGCCCGAAGGATCCGCGCGCTGCTGACGACCTGAGGCGGTGGCCGGGGCGGGCGCGTCTGTCGGCCTGGAGGGCAACCGCCTTCGCACATAGCGTGGTTCAGGCCGTGTGATCGCTCGGTGCGCTGAGGTACGGACTGGACCGGCCCGGGGGCTGGACGGTGAGGCGGAGGGGACGGGGCGTGGGTGAGTGCGCGACAGGCTCACGCGCCCACCGCCGCCCTCACCTCCCGCACCAGCCTCCCCGCCGCCTCGACCGCCTCCCCGTCCAGCCCCTTCAGCACCCTCGCCACGCTCTCCGCGAACCCCTCCGGTGTGTCCCGGAGCTTCGCCGCCGCCGGCAGCGCGCCCTTCTCGTTCAGGCACCACGTCCTGTGGTGGGCGTGCAGGGACTGGACCAGGATTCCCATCGCGCGGGACAGGCACAGGGACTGGTGCAGTACGTCCCCGGTGCTCACCGACTTGCCCGCCGCCGTCACCGAGAACTCCGCCTCCCACGAGGCGCGGATCAGGGCCTCCCGCAGCGCCTCCGGGTACACCTGTGTCTTCTGCCGCAGCGCAGTCAACTCGCTGTCCGTGTCGGCCAGTACACGGCACAGCGCCACTTCGCCGGCGTACGCGGGTGACCAGAACCCCAGCGGGTGGCCCGGCTGCATGCCGGTTTCGTAGCGGCCGGCGCGGCAGTCCGCCCAGACGCGCTGCACCCGGTCCAGGTCCCGCAGGATCCAGTCCACGGGCGTGCCGTCGACGACCAGCCACGCACCGCCGTCGACCCACGGGCCCCATCCGCCCGGCCCTGCCACCTCCACCGGCCGGCCCGTCACCTCCGTCGCCAGCGCGGCCAGCGCGCTGACGTCCACCGAACCCCGGTAGTAGACGCCGAGATCCCAGTCGGAGTCGGGCCGGTGCGTACCCCGGGCACGGCTTCCGCCGAGCGCCACGGCGCGTACCCCGGCCACCCTCATGAGCTGCGCGGACATCGCCTCGATCAGGTTGTTCACGGCATCGGACCCTACCCAGGGCACCGCGGTCGCCGCCCCGGAATATCCTGGGGCTCCTGGCCATCGGCTGACAAAGGAGTCCGAAGGTGCCGTCGATGCTCGATGCCGTCGTCGTGGGGGCGGGCCCCAACGGACTGACCGCCGCCGTCGAACTGGCCCGCCGCGGCCACTCAGTGGCGGTGTTCGAAGCCCTCGACACCGTCGGCGGGGGCGCCAGGACCGAGGAGCTCACCCTCCCCGGCTTCCGCCACGACCCCTGCTCCGCCGTCCACCCGCTCGGCGTCGGCTCGCCCGCTTTCGCGGACATGCCGCTCGGGCGGTACGGCCTGGAGTGGTTGCAGCCCGAACTGCCGCTGGCGCACCCGTTCCCGGACGGCACGGCCGCCGTGCTGAGCCGCTCGGTGGGGGAGAGCGCGATGTCGCTGGGGGCCGGGGACGCGGGGACATACCGCCGGCTCGTCGCGCCGTACGTCGGGCACTGGGACACGATGGCCGCCGACTTCCTGCGGACGCCCTGGGACGGGCTGCCCCGGGACCCGTACCGCTTCGCTCGCTTCGGGATGACCGCGATCCAGCCCGCGACCTGGGTCGCGCGCCGCTTCCGGGGCGAGAAGGCCCGCGGGATGTTCGCCGGCCTGGCCGCCCATGCCATCGCGCCGACCAGCGGCATCGCCACGGCCGGTATCGCGCTGCTGTTCGCGCTCGCCGCCCATGCCAAGGGCTGGCCGGTGCCCCGCGGCGGCTCGCAGTCGATCTCCGATGCCCTCGCCGCGTATCTGCGGGACCAGGGCGGCACGATCCACACCGGCGCCGAGGTCAAGCGTCTCGACGAGTTGCCCCCGGCCCGCGCGTACATCTTCGACACCTCTCCGACCGCCCTGGCCCGGATCGCCGGTCTCGGCAACGCGTACGAGCACTACCGTTACGGCCCCGCAGCGTTCAAGATCGACTACGCGCTGTCCGGCCCCATGCCGTGGACCGCGAAGGAGGCCCGCAGCGCCGGGACGGTGCACATCGGCCCCACGGCCGGCGAGATCGAGGCGGCGCTCGGCGCGGCTCTGCACGGCCGTCGGCCCGACAAGCCGTTCCTGATCACCGCGCAGCCGAGCCTGATCGACTCCTCACGGGCGCCTGCCGGCAAGCACGTCCTGTGGGCCTACGGCCATGTGCCGGCCGGCTGGGACGGTGACGCCACCGAGGCGATCGAACGCCAACTGGAGCGCTTCGCACCCGGTTTCCGCGATCTCGTGCTCGCCCGGGCGGTCGCCGGCCCGCCCGAACTTGCCGCGCGCAACGCCAACTACATCGGCGGCGACATCGCCTGCGGTGCCTTCGCCGGACTCCAGACGGTCCTCCGGCCCAAGCTCGCCCGCGTCCCGTACGCGACCGCGCACCCCGCCGTGTTCCTCTGCTCGTCGGCGACCCCGCCGGGTCCGGGCGTCCACGGGATGTCGGGTCATCACGCAGCCAAGGCCGTGTGGCGCCGGCTGCGGGGTGCCCGGTGACACGGCGTCGGCGGGCGCTCAGGCGGATGATGGACGTATGACGCAGCAGCAGCCGAAGATCGTGCTCGTCCGCGGGGACATCACCGAGCAGCAGGTCGACGCCGTCGTCAACGCGGCCAACTCCTCACTCCTCGGTGGCGGCGGTGTGGACGGAGCCATCCACCGCCGCGGCGGCCCGGCGATCCTCGCGGAGTGCCGCGACCTGCGCGCCTCGCACTACGGCAAGGGCCTGCCGACCGGCCAGGCGGTCGCCACCACCGCGGGTCATCTGCCCGCAGGTCATGTGATCCACACGGTCGGTCCGGTGTGGTCGCGCGAACAGGACCGCAGCGACCTCCTCGCCTCCTGCTACCGCGAATCGCTGCGCGTGGCACGGGAGTTGGGGGCGGGTACGGTGGCCTTCCCGGCCATCTCGACGGGCATCTACGGCTGGCCGATGGACGACGGGGCCCGGATCGCCGTCCGCACGGTGCGTGCCGCGGCGGAGCCCCCGGTGACGGAGGTTCGGTTCGTGTTGTTCGACGACCGGGCGTACGAGGAGTTCGAGGCGGTGCTGGGCTCGGAGCGGTGATCCCTCGCGGTACGTGCGGGGCTCCTGTCGGTGCGACGGCGGTCCTGCCTTCGCGGGGCGCGCCGCGGTCCCGGTCTCCGCAGGTGGGCACCGCGATCCCGGCCTCGGGACGGCGACACCCGGGACCGGTGACTCGGCGGAACTCGGGCAGGGTCGCGGAGCCCGGGCCGGGTCCTGGCAGCTCGAGGTCGATGTCGTTTTCTCGCCAGCGTCGCCACTGCCCGTGCACGATGCTTGACCCATGCACATCGACACCGAGCGCTGCGTGCGCGCCGTCCGGTCGAAGGACGCCCGATTCGACGGCTGGTTCTTCACGGCCGTCCTGACGACGCGGATCTACTGCCGTCCCAGCTGCCCGGTGGTGCCGCCGAAGGTCGAGAACATGACCTTCTACCCCAGCGCCGCCGCCTGCCAGCAGGCCGGGTTCCGCGCCTGCAAGCGTTGCCGCCCCGACACCACACCCGGCTCCCCCGAGTGGAACGCCCGCGCGGACTCCGTGGCCCGTGCCATGCGTCTGATCCGGGACGGCGTCGTCGACCGCGAGGGCGTCCCCGGCCTCGCCGCCCGCCTCGGCTACTCCACCCGCCAGATCGAGCGGCAGCTCCTCGCGGAGCTGGGAGCGGGCCCTCTCGCCCTCGCCCGGGCCCAGCGCGCCCAGACCGCGCGCGTCCTGATCGAGACGACGGGCCTTCCGATGGCCGAGGTCGCCTTCGCGGCCGGCTTCTCCTCGATCCGCACCTTCAACGACACCGTCCGCGAGGTCTTCGCGCTCGCCCCCGGTGATCTGCGCACCCGCGCCGCCCGCAGCGCCACCGCCCCGCCGCGGACGCCGGGAGTCATCGCGCTCAGGCTGCCGTACCGGGCGCCGCTCGACCCGAGCAATCTCTTCGGCCACCTCGCGGCCACGGCCGTGCCCGGCGTCGAGGAGTGGCGGGACGGCGCGTACCGGCGCACCCTGCGCCTTCCGCACGGTCACGGCGTCGTCGCCCTCACCCCCCGCCCCGACCACATCGCCTGCCGGCTGTCGCTGACCGACCCGCGCGATCTCACCATCGCCATCAGCCGCTGCCGCTGGATGCTCGACCTGGACGCCGACCCCGTCGCCATCGACGACCAGCTGCGGACCGATCCCCTGCTCGCGCCGCTCGTCGGCAAGGCCCCCGGGCGCCGGGTGCCGCGCACCGTCGACGCGGCGGAGTTCGCCGTACGGGCCGTGCTCGGCCAGCAGGTCTCCACTGCCGCCGCCCGTACGCACGCGGGCCGGCTGGTCCTCGCGCACGGTGAGACGGTCGAGGATCCGGAAGGCGGCCTCACCCATCTCTTCCCGTCATCCGAGGCCCTCGCGACGCTCGATCCCGAGTCACTGGCACTGCCCCGCAGCCGCCGCGCCACGCTGACCACCCTGGTCGGGGCACTGGTCGACGGCTCGCTCCGGCTCGGCGTGGACAGCGACTGGGACAAGGCCCGTGCGGAACTGACCGCCCTGCCCGGCTTCGGGCCGTGGACGGTCGAGACGATCGCCATGCGAGCCCTCGGGGACCCGGACGCCTTCCTGCCGGGCGACCTCGGAGTCCGCCACGCGGCGGCCGGACTGGGCCTGCCCGTCACGCCGGCCGCCCTGGTCGCGCGCGCGGCGGCCTGGCGCCCCTGGCGCGCCTACGCCGTCCAGCACCTGTGGGCCACCGGCGACCACCCCGTCAACCGCCTTCCCTCGTAAGGAGTTTCCTCATGACCAAGCAGTACACGGTGGTCGACAGCCCCTACGGCCCGCTGACCCTCGTCGCCACCGACGGCACCCTGAGCGGCCTCTACATGACCGATCAGCGCCATCGCCCCGGCGAGGAGACGTTCGGCGAGGAGGACCCGGCCCCGTTCGGTGGGGCGATCAGACAGCTGGACGCGTACTTCGCCGGTGAACTGGTCGAGTTCGACCTGCCGGTCCGCCTGGAGGGCACCCCCTTCCAGCGGAGCGTCTGGGAGCTGCTGATGAAGATCCCGTACGGAGAGACACGGACGTACGGCGAACTCGCCGAGCAGCTCGGCAAGGCAAGCGCCTCACGGGCTGTGGGGCTCGCCAACGGCAAGAACCCGGTGTCGATCATCGTGCCGTGCCACCGCGTGATCGGCGCCTCGGGCAGCCTCGTCGGTTACGGCGGCGGGCTGGACCGCAAGCAGCGACTGCTCGCCCACGAACGGGGTGCGGAGGGCGCGCTGTTCTAGTCCCGGTCCCACTGCCGGCCCCGCACCCCGACCGCGGGTGCGGGGGACTGTGTGTGCGCGAAGGCACCGTGGGACGGGCGGGAGCCGGCTCGCTCGGTCTGCTGTGCAGGCCGCCGAGCCCATGAGGTCATGATCCGCCGGATGGACCCCGGAGCGCTGCCAGCAGCTTCGGCAGGGCCGTGCCGATCGGCTCGCGGACCAGCTCGTCGGCGAGTTCGTCGTACGGCGTCGGGTCCGCGTTGACGATCGACAGGCGTGCGCCGTGGTCCGCCGCGATCCCCGCGAGCGACGCCGCCGGCTGCACCTGGAGGCTCGTACCGACCGCGACGAAGATCTCGCTCGCCTTGGCGATCGCCATCGCCTCGGAGAGCACCTGGGGGTCGAGCCGCTGCCCGAACATCACCGTCGCCGACTTCAGAATCCCGCCGCACGCCAGGCAGGACGGGTCTTCCTCGCCCGCCTCGACCCGCGCCAGCGCGTCCTCCATCGAGGAGCGCAGATGGCATCCCGTGCACACCACCGACCGTGACGTGCCGTGCAGTTCGAGCACCTTGCGGTCGGGCATCCCGGCCAACTGGTGCAGCCCGTCCACGTTCTGGGTGATCACCCGGACGGCGAACCCCGGCCGCTTCTCCAGCTCGGCGACGGCCCGGTGCGCGGCATTGGGACGGGCGCGCCATGCCGGACTGTTCCGCCGCATCTGCCAGGCGCGGCGCCGGATGTCCGGATCGGCCATGTAGTAGTCGTACGTGACGAGCTTCTCGGCCTCCGGATCACGCCGCCACAGACCGTTGGGCCCGCGGTAGTCGGGAATGCCGGAGTCCGTGGAGATCCCGGCGCCGCTGAGAATCGCGACGAGAGTCATACGGCGAGCCTATGCAGCGGGTCCCGCGACGGCGAACCGGTTTTGTCACGCCGGGGCGGGTACGCCTCGCCGTGCGCCGGCCGCGCGGCAGCTGGTCAGAGCGCCGGACTGCCGTTCTCCAGTTCCACCGCACCCGCCCCCGTGGCCAGTACGTCGAGCGCCGCCACCACCCGGTGGCCCAGTTCGCCCAGCAGATACGTGTGGATCTCCTCGCGGCCGACCAGCCGCCACGACAGCAGCTCCTCCTCCTGGAGCCGGATCGCCTGGAGGGTGGACTCGCTGAGCACCCCGCCGTCATACACGTAGGCGACGATCGGCGGGCGTCCCGCGCCCGGGACCCAGTCGATCGCGAGCAGCCGGCCCGGCGGCACATCGAGGCCGATCTCCTCCAGCGTCTCCCGGCGGGCCGCCTGCCGGGGCGACTCGTTGTCGTCCGACTCGACCGTTCCGCCGGGAAGCGCCCAGCCCTTGCGGTAGTTGGGTTCGACGAGCAGCACCCGGCCCGCCTCGTCGCGGAAGAGCGTGGCGGCGCCGGCGAGGACACGGGGGAGGGCGGCGATGTACGCGGAGTAGTCGGAAGTCACGCAGGAAGCCTAGTGAGGGCGCGGCCTGCCTGTCCGTCGGAGCGGTATCCGGCTCGCAGGCCACCGCGCAGGACCGCCTCAGCTCTTGTCCGCGCCGTGCAGGGGCCGGTCCAGGCCGACCCGCTCCGTCAGGAACTCCTCCCAGGTGCGCTGCCCCTGGACGGCTCCGTCGAGCGACAGGTTCTCGCCTGCCCGGTAGGCACGGCCGGCCTTCCCCGGGATGCGCACCGGCAGCATCGGCCGGCGACGGCCGCGCGCCCGGAGGTAGCCGCCGAGCAGTTCGGCCATCGTGTAGACCTTCGGGCCGGCGAGGTCCGGCACCAGGCCGGCCGGGGCGCCGAGCGTCAGTTCCACGAGGCGGGCGGCCACTTCGCGGGAGTCGACCGGCTGGAGACGCATGCCCGGGGCAGGGATCACCGGCAGCTTGGTCATCTTCTCCGCCAGGGTCAGCGCCAGGTCGTGGAACTGCGCGGCCCGCAGCGTCGTCCACGGAATCCCGGACTCGGCCACGGCCTGCTCCGCGGCCAGCTTCGACCGGAGCCACGCCAGCGGGACCCTGTCCGCCCCGATGACCGAGATGTGGACCAGGTGCCGTACCCCGGCCGCCGATGCCGCCCGCGCGAGATGGCGGGTGGCCTCGTCGTCGCCCTTCGGCCCGCCCGCGAGGTGCAGCACGACCTCGACCCCGTCCACCGCGGCCTCGATGCCCTCGCCCGCGACCAGATCACCGGTCATGTACTCGACGCCGTCCCCCCGCTCGCGGCCGTGGCGGCTGAACACCCGCACCTCGGAGCCGGCGTCCAGCAGCAGTGGAATCACGTGCCGGCCCAGGGTGCCCGTACCACCGGTGACCAGAATCGTCGACGCCATCTTCTTCTCCTGAAGTCGTGGGGCCGGGAAGGCAACTCCCGGACCCGCTCGGTAGTTTTCGAGGTTCTGCTTCTCTGACACATGGCGAACGGGGAATGTGACCGATGGACGAGCACGACTTTCTGACCGAGCGGTTCGCCGCCGACCGGACGCACCTCGTGGCGGTGGCCTACCGGATGCTCGGCTCGCTCAGCGAGGCCGAGGACGCGGTGCAGGAAGCGTGGCTGCGTGCCCGTCGCGCCGGCACCGACGGCGTGGAGAACCTCACCGGCTGGCTGACCACCGTCGTCGCCCGGGTCTGCCTGAACATGCTGCGCTCGCGTCAGTCACGGCGTGAGGACCCCTTGGACGCGGGGGTGCCCGAGCCGCCCCTCGGCTCCGAGACCGGCGGTGACCCCGAGGAGGAGGCGCTGCTGGCGGACTCGGTCGGGGTCGCGCTGCTGGTGGTCCTCGACACGCTGACGCCGGCCGAACGGCTCGCCTTCGTCCTGCACGACATGTTCGCGGTGCCGTTCGACGAGATCGGTCCCATGCTCGAACGCTCGCCGGCTGCGGTGAGACAGCTCGCGAGCCGTGCGCGCCGCCGGATCAAGGGCGGCACCCCGGCACCCGATGCCGACCTGATGCGTCAGCGTGAGGCCGTGGAGGCGTTCCTGGCCGCCACCCGCGGCGGCAACTTCGACGCGCTGGTGGCGCTGCTCCACCCCGATGTCGTCCTCACCGCCGACGCGTCGGTCATTCCCACCCCCGAACCCGTCGTGGTCGGCGGCGCCGCCACGGTTGCCAAGGGCGCGATGGCCGCCACCGGCCGGGCCCGCTTCACCGGACTCGCGCTCCTCGACGGACGGATCGGCCTGGCGATGGCACCGCGCGGCCGGCTGTCGCTGGTCCTCGCCTTCACGGTCACCGACGACGGGATCACGGCCATCGACGTCATCGCGGACCGCGAACGGCTGGGCCGGATGGACCTCGCCGTCCTCGACGCCTGAAACGGCAGCCGCCGCCTCCTCACGCCGTCGCGGTCAACCGGACCGTACGCTCCGCCAGTTCACTGATGCGCGAACCGTCGAATCCGAACACCGCGCTGCGCACCCGGTCCTCCAGCGGCCGAGTCCACTGCGCGGGGATGGCGGCGGCTCCGCACAGCACGCCCACGACCGAGCCCGCCGTGGCGCCGTTGGAGTCGGTGTCCAGCCCGCCGCGGACGGTCAGGGCGACGGTGCCGGTGAAGTCTCCGGCGCCGTACAGGAGTCCGGCCGTGATGACGGCGGCGTTGGGCACGACGTGGATCCAGCCGAGGCCGCCCGTACGGTCCTCCATCTCGGCCAGCGTGTCGGACCAGGACGTCCCCGCGTCGTACAGGGCCGTGGTGTGGCGGACCGTACGGGCCAGGCGGCAGCCGGCCGGGATGTGCTCCAGGGCCGCCTCGATCACCTCGCGCGGTCGGCTCGCGGTGAACGCGGCGGCCACCAGGGCTGCCGCCCACATCGATCCGTAGACACCGTTGCCGGTGTGCGACAGGACCGCGTCCCGGCGGGCCAGTGCGGCGGCGCGGTGCGGATCACCGGGAGACGTCCAGCCGAAGATGTCCGCGCGGATGAGCGCGCCGATCCACTCCTGGTACGGGTTGTCGTACGAAGCGGTGAGCGGAGGCTTGAGGCCTTTCGCCAGGCTGCGGTACGCGGCCCGCTCGGCGGTGAACGTCTGGAGATACGGCAGCCGCAGCAGCCACAGGTCGCCCACCTGCTCGGTGGTGAAGGCGAAGCCGTGGGTCTCCAGCAGATGCAGACCGAGGATCGCGTAGTCGATGTCGTCGTCACGGCAGCTGCCGTGGATCCGGCCGCGTACGCACTCCCGCCATTCCGGACGCAGCGCGAACTCGCCGGGTCCCGCGTCCGCCGGTGGCCCGGGCAGATAGTCCGTGAGCGGCAGGGCACCGGTGCGGCGCAGATAGCGGTCGATGCGCTCACGCGTCCAGTGATCGCCACGCTCGACCGGTTTGCCGAGCATGTTCCCCGCGATCCTGCCGAGCCAGCCGCCGAGTGTCCGGTCGGCGAGCTCCGAGTGGTGCAGTCCCATACGTCCGGTCTACCGAAGTGCGGCCCGAAGCGCGCGGTGGTGGACGCACGGATTCGTCCCGTGTCCGTGTCGTGTGCGGGTTCTCACGGTTCGTGGTGGGGTGGCACGTCCTGTGACCTGCCGGATAAGGTCGGGGCGGCGCGACTGCCTGTTCGACAGCAAGGGATAGCAGAGTGACGGACGGAGCAGTTCATCAGCCCGCGCGCGTGCTCGTGGCGGCTGACAAGTTCAAAGGCTCGCTCACGGCCGTACAGGTCGCGGAGCGGGTGACGGCGGGCCTCCAGCGGGTGGTGCCCGGCCTGGAGGTGGAGACCCTGCCCGTCGCCGACGGCGGCGACGGCACCGTCGCGGCTGCGGTGGCGGCCGGTTTCGAACGCCGTGAGGCCCAGGTGACCGGCCCTCTCGGCCAGGCCGTGACGGCGACCTACGCCCTGCGGGACGGCACCGCCGTCGTGGAGATGGCGGAGGCGTCCGGCCTCCAGCACCTTCCCGAAGGGGTCTTCGCGCCGCTCACCGCCACCACATACGGCTCCGGCGAACTGCTGCGTGCCGCGCTCGACGCGGGCGCCCGCACGATCGTCTTCGGCGTCGGCGGCAGTGCGACGACCGACGGCGGCGCGGGCATGCTGGCCGCGCTCGGCGCCCGCTTCCTCGACGAGGGCGGTGCGCCCGTCACCCCCGGCGGCGGTGGCCTGCGGGAGCTGGCCTCCGCGGATCTGTCCGGGCTCGACCCGCGCTTCAAGGACGTGGAACTCGTCCTCGCCAGCGACGTCGACAACCCCCTCACCGGCCCGAAGGGCGCCCCCGCCGTGTACGGCCCGCAGAAGGGTGCGACACCGCAGGACGTGGCCACCCTGGACGAGGCGTTGACGCACTACGCCTCGATCCTGGGTCCCGATCAGGCCGGTCTGCCCGGGGCGGGAGCGGCGGGCGGCATCGGCTACGGGGCGCTGGTCGCGCTCGGCGCGAGCTTCCGCCCCGGTATCGAGGTGATGCTCGACGTGCTCGGGTTCGCCCCCGCCCTGGCGCGAGCGACCCTGGTGATCACCGGCGAGGGTTCCCTCGACGAGCAGACCCTGCACGGCAAGGCACCGGCGGGCGTCGCGGCGGCGGCGCGTGCGCAGGGCATCGAGGTCGTCGCGGTCTGCGGCCGGCTGACCCTGCCCCCGGAGGCCCTCGGCCGCGCGGGCATCCGCCGTGCCTACCCGCTGCTGGAGCTGGAACCGGACCCGGCCCGCTGCATGGCGGAGGCGGGCCCGCTGCTGGAGAAGGTGGCGGAGAACATCGCGCGGGACTTCCTGACGTGAGCTGAGCCGGGGCGCGGGCGCGGCCGGATGTGCGGGCCGGGACCCGGGCCCGGGTGGCGCACGTCCGGCGTCCACGGGCCCGTCCCGCCCCGGTCGGCGAGCGAACGACGCGTTCGTGAAGCGGCATGCTGCCCGAGCCGAGAGGGCGCCCCTGCTGGAGCTGGAACCGGACCCCGTCCGCTGCCGGAGAAGGTGGCGGAGAACATCGCGCGGGACTTCCCGACGTGAGCTGAGCCGGGCTGGCGGGGCACGGCCGAGATGTGCGGGCCGGGCGCGCCCGGCGCCCACGGGCCCGTCGCTGCTCCGCTCGGCTCGGCGAGGCCGCGATGTGTTCGTGAAGACGTCTGCTGCACGAGCCGAGGGGGCGACCGTCAGTCGCGGGCGGCCGGCGCGCGTCGTGCCAGGCGGGCCCGCAGGCTTCCTTCGCACTCCTCGGCGCGGGAGAGCCGGCCGCGGGTGCCTCTCCATCTGGTCGGCAGAGGATGGCTGGTGCGTACGCGTCCCAGGAGGGCAGCGCGCTCTTCAGCGCCGAGCCGGTCGTCCCGCACCGTCGTCCGCATTGAGCCGGTCGTCCGCGGCCGGGCCGGTCTGCCGCCGCGGATCGGTCGTCCGTATCGAGGAGGTCGTCCGCGCCGAGCCCGTCGTCGGCCCGCGCCGATCGTCCCGCCGCGCCGGTCGTCCCGCGGAGTCCGTCGCCCGCGCCGAGCCGGTCGCCTGCGTCGAGCCGGTCGCCCGCCCGTGCCGGTCGTCCCGCGGAGTCCGTCGTCCGCCTCGGGCCGGTCGCCCGCGCCGAGCGCGTCGCCCGCCCGTGCCGGTCGTCCCGCGGAGTCCGTCGTCCGCCTCGGGCCGGTCGCCCGCGCCGAGCCGGTCGCCCGCCCGAGCCGGTCGTCCCGCGGAGTCCGTCGCCCGCGCCGAGCGCGTCGCCCAAGCCGGGCCGGTCAGCCGCCGCGGATCGGTCATCCGTATCGAGCCGGTCGGTCGGCCCGGTCGGCCGACCGGCCCGTATCAGCCCTGCGCGTCCGCGAGTTCGATCGGGCCGTGCGGGCCGCCCGTGATGCGTCGCGTCTCCTCCATGACCGCGGCCGTCACCCGGGCCACCGCTCCGTCGTCGCCCTCGATCACGGCGTACTCGTCGTCGAGCTCGACGAGCCGCTCGGCCAGGGGCAGTTCGTGCCCGTAGAGCTGGTGGAGCCGGAACGTGAGTTCCCAGGGTGCCGACCGCCCGGACAGCATGCGCCGGGCGAGCGCTCGCACAGCCGCCTCCTCGCGGGCCTCGCCCGCGACCGTACGGAAGGCCACGCCGAGCTCGTCCAGCGCCACGGGGAGCAGGTCGTGCACGGCGTAGCCCGCCTCGGCGCGGGTGCAGGCCGCCAGTTGCCGGAGTCCGGGGCCGTCGAGTCCGGCGACGAGCGCGTCGCAGGCCGCGTCGACGACGTCGGCCGCGGGGATCTCGCCCACGCTCCAGAGCGTGGCACGGTCGTGGAGTTCACTCAGCGCTGCTTCGGGCGACGGCATCCGGCCATGATCCCCATCTCCCGGGGCCGGTCGAACGGGTTTCACGGCAGCGGCTGTTCGGCAGCCCGCTCCGGCCGGACTCGCACGCCCTGCGCCGATGTCCACCGCACGCCCCGCGGCCACCCGCCGCCGAGGGTGGCGGCGCTTGTGCCCGTGCACAAGGTGTGCGCTGCGCCGCTGGTCATCCGCAGCGATTCGCCCCTGCGGCGTGGACGGCCGGGCGGCGCCGGTGCTGATGTGAGGCACCACAGGGGCACACAGGACACAGGCCCCGGAAGGGGGACTGCATGGCCGCCTCGCTCGAGGTACGAGCACTGTCCGTCGGCTACGGGCCGGTGCGGGCGCTGCGTGAGGTCTCCGTCGATGTGCCGGAGGGCAGGGTGGTCGCCGTGCTCGGCGGCAACGGCGCGGGCAAGTCCACGCTGCTGCGCGCGATCTCACGCACCCTCACCTTTCAGCGCGGCCGGGTCACCGCGGGCTCCGTCCACTTCGAGGGCCGCCCGCTGGACGGGCTCAGCCCGGCGCGCGTCGTGGCCGCCGGAGTGGTCCAAGTGCCCGAAGGACGGCAGGTGTTCGCACGGATGACGGTGGCCGACAATCTGCGGGCGGGCGCACTGGGGGCGCGTGGCGGCCGGCGGGAGGCCGCCGCGGCGCTCGCCCGCGTACACGAACTCTTCCCGGTCCTGGCCGATCGCGCCCACCAGCGGGCCGGTCTGCTGTCCGGCGGTGAGCAGCAGATGCTCGCGCTGGGCAGGGCGCTCATGGCACGGCCCCGGCTGCTGCTCCTCGACGAGCCGTCGCTGGGACTCGCCCCGCTGATGGCCGAACGGATCGCGCAGACCGTCCAGGAGATCAACACCGCGGGCACCTCGGTCCTGCTGGTGGAGCAGAACGCGGCGATCGCGCTCCGGCTCGCCTCCACGGCGTACGTCCTGGAGGTCGGTGAAGTCGCCCTGGAGGGACCCGCCGACCGGCTGGCCGCCTCCGACGAGGTGCGCAGGCGCTATCTGGGAGTGGTCGACGAGGAGGCCGCGGAGGACGCCGTACGGGCCGAGGCGGCCGCACCGGCGCTGCGGAGGTGGTCCGCATGACGATCCCGGACACGGCCGCTGCCGTGGACGACGCCGCCGCCACGCCGGCGCTCACCGTCTCCGGCCTCACCGTCCGCTTCGCCGGTCTCACCGCGCTCGACGACGTCTCCTTCACCGTCGCGCCCGGCAGCGTCCATGCCGTCATCGGCCCGAACGGCGCGGGGAAGTCCACCTGCTTCAACGTCCTGTCCGGTGTCTACCGCGCCACCTCCGGCACGGTCCACTTCGGCGACAGCGAACTCACCGGCCTGCCCCCGCACCGCATCGCGGCGCTCGGTGTCGCCCGCACCTTCCAGAACCTCGCCCTCCCGCCGCACGCCACCGTCGCGGACAGCCTGCTGCTCGGCCGCCACCGGCTCACCCGCGCCGGCTTCCTCTCCACCGGACTGCGGCTGCCGTCCGCCGCCCGTGAGGAGCGGCGGCACCGGGAACGCGTCGGTGAGATAGCGGAGTTCGTGGGGCTCGCGGCCGATCTCGGCCGGCCCGCCGGAGCGCTCCCGTACGGCAAACAGAAGCTTGTCGAGCTCGGCCGCGCGCTGTGCATGGAGCCGCGGCTGCTCCTGCTCGACGAACCCGTCGCGGGCATGACCGCCGACGAGCGGCAGCAGACCGCCGCCGTCATCGCGGGCGTGCGCGACGGTCTCGGCATATCCATCGTGCTGGTCGAACACGACATGGGGGTGGTGATGCGGCTCGCGGACGCCGTGACCGTACTCGACTTCGGGCGCCGGATCGCGGACGGCACCCCGGCCCAGGTGCAGAGCGACCCGGCGGTCGTCCGGGCTTACCTCGGAACAGGTGCGCAGGCATGACGACCTTCACCGAACTTCTTCTCGGCGGGCTCTCCATCGGCTCCGTCTACGCCCTGATCGCCCTCGGCTTCGTCGTCATCTTCAAGGCCACCGAGGTCGTCAACTTCGCCCACGCGTCCCTCCTGCTGGCCGGCGGTTATGTCACGGCCGTCCTCCACGACGACATCGGCTTCTGGGCGGCACTCGCCGTCGGCATCGCGAGCGCGGCCGTCGTGGGAGCCGCCGTCGAGTTCTTCGTGATGCGCCGCTACCGGGGCTCCGACCACAGCGTCCTCGCCATCGTCACCATCGGTGTCGACATCCTGCTGACCACCGAACTCACCCGGCGTATCGGCACGGACGTCCTCGCCCTGGGCGACCCCTGGGGCGACCGGGTCGTCACCATCGGCGACATCACCATCGCGCAGACCCGGATCGCCGCGTTCGTCGCCGCCGCCCTCCTCATCACCGCGTTCCTGCTGGCCTTCCGCTTCACCTCCTGGGGAGTGGCCATGCGGGCGGCCGCCGAGAACCCGCAGACCGCCGCGCTGATGGGGGTGCGGCTCGGCAGGGTCTCCCTCGCCGCGTGGGGCGTGGCGGGCGGCCTCGCGGCCGTCGCCGCGCTGTTCCTCACCGTCTTCCCGACCCCCGGGCTGGAACGCGCCACCTCGCTCGCGGCGCTCAAGGCATTCCCTGCCGCGATCCTCGGTGGACTCGACTCCACCACCGGCGCCCTCGCGGGCGGGCTGATCGTCGGTGTCACCGAGTCGTTCGCCACCGGGTACCAGAGCGAACTGTCCTTCCTGGGCCGGGGCATCGGCGATCTCGCGCCCTATCTGGTGATGGTGCTCGTCCTGCTCATCAGGCCGGCCGGACTCTTCGGCACGAAGGAGCCCGCGCGTGTCTGACACCCTGCCCGAGACGCTCGACAAGTCCCCGTCCCTCAGGGCGCCCAGGGTCTCCGTGGCGTTCAGGAACCCCCGGGCGTACGCCTGGATCCTCGGCGGTCTCCTGCTCCTCGCCCTGCCCTTCTACCTCGACCGCTTCTGGCTCCAGGCCGGACTGTTCGCGATGGCCGCGGCGATCGGCGCCATCGGCATCAATCTGCTCACCGGCGCGACCGGCCAACTCTCCATGGGCCACGCCTTCTTCCTCGCCGTCGGCGCGTACGGCTACTGCGTCCTCGCGGGCGGGAACGACGTCGAGAACGGTCACCGTCTCACCGGCCTCGGCCTGCCGACCTGGCTGGCCGCGATCCTCGCCGTCCTGCTCGCGGGCGCGGCGGGCGGTCTGTTCAGCCCCATCGCCGGCCGGCTGAGCGGGGCGTATCTCGGGATCGCCACCCTCGCCCTGATCTTCATCGGCCAGCATGTGCTGTTCAACGCGAATGATCTGACAGGGGGGTTCAACGGCCGGGCCGTCCCGCCGCTGTCCCTGTTCGGATTCACCTTCGACGACACGGAGGTCGTGATCGCCGCCGTGCCGTTCCAGTCGGCGGAGAAGCTCTGGTACGCGGCCCTGGTCGCGCTCCTCGCCTGCGGGCTGTTCGCCCGCGGTGTGCTGCGCGGCCGCCCCGGGCGCGCCATGAACGCCCTGCGCGACCACCGCATAGCGGCGGGCGTGATGGGAGTCCCGGTCGCCCGCTACCGCGCCGCCGTCTTCGTCCTCTCGTCGATGTACGCGGGTCTCGCGGGCGTTCTGCTCGCCCTGGTCTTCCAGCGCACGGTCCCCGAGTACTTCGGCATGATCCTCTCGCTCGAATACCTCGCCATGATCGTGATCGGCGGTCTCGGCACGGTCGCGGGCGCGGTCGTCGGCGCGGCGTTCGTGTCCCTGCTGCCCCAAGTGCTCACCCACTACAGCGACAGCCTCCCGCTGGTCGCCGCCCCGGGCACGGGCGGCGTCTCGCCGGGGGAGGCGTCGCGCTATCTGTACGGCGCCGCGGTGGTCGCGGTGGTGCTGTTCCTGCCCGGCGGACTCACCCGCCCGACAGTGTCCCGACGGGAGAAGACATGAAGCCGAAGAGATACATGGCGGTGCTGGCCGTACTGGCGCTCAGCGCCGTCGGATGCAGCGAGAAGGCGACGAGCGGTGACGGCGGTGGGAAGGACGCCGGGGGAGTGAAGACCGGCGAAGGCGTCACCGCCAAGACCATCACCCTCGGCGTGCTCACCGACATGACCGGGGTCTACGCCTCACTCGGCAAGAGCGTCACCCAGGCCCAGCAGCTGTGGGCGAAGCAGACCAACGCGGCCGGCGGTGTCTGCGGCCGGCAGATCGAGCTGACCGTGCGCGACCACGGCTACGACCCGCAGAAGGCCCTCGCCGGCTACACCGAGCTCGAACCGAAGGTACTGGGCTTCGCGCAGTTCATCGGCTCGCCGTTCGTGGCGGCCGTCAAGCAGCGCATCGACGGTCAGGACAAGGGCCTCGTCCTGCCGCAGGCATGGTCGGCCAGTCTGCTCGGCAGCCCGTACGTCCGAGTGGTCGGCGCGACGTACGACATCGAGACGATCAACGCGATCGACTATCTGCTCTCCCAGAAGCGCATCGCCAAGGGCGACAAGATCGGTCACGTCTACTTCGAGGGCGACTACGGCGAGAACGCCCTCGCCGGGTCCAAGTACGCGGCCCAGCAGGCGGGCCTCAGCATCGTCGAGCAGAAGATCAAACCGACCGACAACGACATGTCGGCCCAGGTGGCCGCGCTCAAGAAGGCGGGCGTCAAGGCCGTCGTCATCAGCGCGGGACCGCGTCAGGCGGCCTCTCTCGTCGGCGTGGCGGCCGCCGGCGGCTTCAATGTGCCGGTCGTCGGCAACAACTCCGCCTACGCACCGCAGCTCCTCGCCACCCCGGCGGGGCCCGCGCTGATGAAGGACTACTACGTCGCCGCCTCCACCCTCCCCATCGGCGCCACGGACGCGGCGCCGGCCAAGCTGGCCAAGGAGTACGCGGCCGCCTACCCGAAGGACGGCCTCGACAACGGTGTGGTCGCCGGCTACACGGCCATGGGGGTCTACGGCGAGGTGCTGAAGAAGGCATGCGCCGACAAGAACCTCACCCGCGAGGGCATCGACAAGGCCCTGCTGACCCTCTCCGCGTACGAGAGCGGCTTCGGCATCACCCATGACTTCTCCGACCCGGCCGCGCCGTCGACCCGGCAGAGCGTCATCATGAAGCCCGACAACAAGGTCCCGGGCGGACTGAAGGTGGTGCGGCCCGCGGCCGTGGCCAAGGCGGCGGAGTCCTTCAAGAGCGGCGGCTAGGGCCTGTCCCACCGCGGCTGAACCTGTCGCACATACGAGGAGGGCCCGGGTGCGGATCGCACCCGGGCCCTCCTCGTATGCCGTCGCCGTGTCAGGGCAGCTGCGCCGCCCGGGCCTCACGGCTCTCACGACGGTTGTCACGGATCGTGTTCACCCGTCGTGCCGTCGCGAAGAGCGGGATCGTCGCCGCCAGCACGATCTGCAGGGCGCAGCCGGTCTGGAGCAGCAGCTGACCCGCCGGGGCGTCGAACGCCCAGGCCGCCAGCAGCCCCATCGCGGCCACGATCCAGCCGAGCATCGCCACCGCCAGGACACCCCGCGGCTTCGGGTACTCGACCCGGCTCACCATCAGCCACGCCGTACCGATGATCGCCAGCAGCGTCGGGATGAACGGCAGCTCCAGCAGAACGATCGAGACCACCGTGAGCGCGCCGAAGGGGCTCGGCATGCCCTGGAACATGCCGTCCTTCAGGGTCACGCACGAGAATCTCGCGAGCCGCAGGACCACCGCCAGGAGGACCACGATCGCGGCCACCGCCGAGACCCGCTGGTGGGCGTCGTCCGCGACCATGCCGTACACGAGTACGAAGTAGGCCGGGGCGAGCCCGAAGCTGATCAGGTCGGAGAGGTTGTCCAGCTCCGCGCCCATCGGTGAGCTGCGCAGCTTGCGCGCCACGAGCCCGTCGCAGAGGTCGAAGATCGCGGCGAGCAGCATCAGGATCACGGCGGTGGCGGCGCTGTGCCGCGCCATGCCGGTCTCCTGGCTGCCCTGGAGATGCGGGATGAGGATGCCGGTGGTGGTGAAGTACACCGCCATGAATCCACACGTCGCGTTACCGAGAGTGAGGGTGTCCGCTATCGACAGCCGCAGAGAGAGAGGCATCTCCTCCGCGTCGTCCTCGGCATCCGCCTCGGAGGCCCAGCCCGCCTGCGTGTCGGGATCAACCACGGTCAATGCGAGTCACCCCCGCAGTCGTGGTCTGACCGACCTCGACAGCGACATCGACACCTTCCGGAAGGTAGATGTCCACGCGCGAGCCGAAGCGGATCAGGCCGATACGGTCACCCTGCTCGACCTTCGTGCCCTGGGGCACGTAAGGAACGATGCGCCGCGCGACGGCACCGGCGATCTGCACCATCTCGATGTCGCCGAGCTCGGTGTCGAAGTGCCAGACAACGCGCTCGTTGTTCTCGCTCTCCTTGTTGAACGCCGGCACGAAGCCGCCGGGGATGTGCTCCACGGACGTCACCGTGCCCGCGAGGGGCGCGCGGTTGACGTGGACGTTCAGCGGGCTCATGAAGATCGCGACCCGGGTGCGTCCGTCCTTCCACGGCATGATGCTCTGCACCACACCGTCGGCCGGGGAGATGACGCGACCCTGAGTGATCTCGCGCTCGGGGTCGCGGAAGAACCACAGCATGCCCGCCGCGAGCGCGGTGGCGGGCACGGCGACGACCGCCGCGCGCCGCGAACGGCGCGAGCGGGCGAGGCTGAGGGCGGCGGTGGCGACGGTCGGCAGAAGCCACGGCGATGCTCCGCGCGCGAGGCGTACACGGCCGCGAGGTGCAGAGGTTTGGCTGTGGGGCATGGATGACCTTCGTAGCGGATGATGCCGCGCTGGCAACGGGGGACGGCGGCTTTCCGAGCGATGTTATCGGTTGTGAGCCGTAACTGGGAAAGCCAGAAGCCGAGTCGGTCGGCCGGAAACCCTCAGAGAACGCTGACAGGGTGTGATCTTCTTCGCGGTCGAACCGCCACGAAAGAGACAATCACCCCTGGAACCGGTACTCCTCGAGCAGCCTGCGTCCAATGATCATTTTCTGGATTTCGGCGGTACCTTCACCGATCAACAGCATCGGAGCCTCGCGGTAGAGGCGCTCGATCTCGTACTCCTTGGAGAAGCCGTAGCCGCCGTGGATCCGGAAGGCGTCCTCGACGACTTCCTTGCAGTACTCGGAGGCGAGGTACTTCGCCATCCCTGCCTCCAGGTCGTTTCGTTCCCCGGAGTCCTTTTTGCGTGCCGCGTTCACCATCATCGCATGCGCGGCCTCCACCTTGGTAGCCATCTCGGCCAGCTTGAACTGGATCGCCTGGTGCTGGGCGATGGCCTTGCCGAAGGTGTGGCGCTGCTGTGCGTAGGAGACGCCCAGCTCAAAGGCACGTTGCGCGACACCGCAGCCACGTGCCGCGACATTGACGCGGCCGACCTCGACGCCGTCCATCATTTGGTAAAACCCTCGGCCGGTGGTGCCGCCGAGTACCCGATTGGCCGGAATGCGCAGTCCGTCCATGATGAGTTCGGTCGTGTCGACGCCCTTGTAACCCATCTTGTCGATCTTCCCGGGGATGGTGAGGCCCGGACGGACCTCTCCGAAGCCGGGCTCCTTCTCGACGAGGAAGGTCGTCATCGACTTGTGGGGGGCGGTGCCCTCCGGGTGTCCTTCGTCACTCCGGCACAGAACGGCCACCAGATTCGACGTTCCGCCGTTCGTGAGCCACATCTTCTGGCCGTTGAGGACGTACTCGTCGCCGTCCCTGACGCCCTTGGACGTGATGGCCGACACGTCCGAGCCCAGCGCCGGCTCCGACATGGAGAACGCGCCGCGCACCTCGCCCAGCGCCATCCGGGGCAGGAAGGTGTCCTTCTGCTCCTGGGTGCCGTGCTGCTTGAGCATGTACGCCACGATGAAGTGCGTGTTGATGATGCCCGAGACGGACATCCAGCCGCGGGCGATCTCCTCGACGCACAGTGCGTACGTGAGCAGCGACTCGCCCAGACCGCCGTACTCCTCGGGAATCATCAGCCCGAACAGGCCGAGCTCCTTGAGGCCTTCGACGATCTGCGTCGGGTACTCGTCGCGGTGCTCCAGCTCGGTGGCGACCGGGATGATCTCCTTGTCGACGAAGTCCCGGACCGTCGACAGGATTTCCTGCTGGATGTCGGTCAGCCCGTGCGTCTGGGCGAGTCGGCTCATGACTACTTCTCCGGCTTCTTGGAGGGCTCGATCAACTCCGGGCGGCCGGGCTGCTCGCCGCCGCGCTCCTTGATGTACGTCTCGGTCGGGACCATCACCTTGCGGCGGAACACGCAGACCAGCGTGCCGTCCTGCTTGTACCCCTTCGTCTCGACGTGGACGATGCCGCGGTCGCTCTTGGACCGGGACGGCGTCTTGTCGAGGACGGTCGTCTCGCCGTAGATCGTGTCGCCGTGGAACGTCGGCGCGACGTGCTTCAGCGACTCGATCTCCAGGTTGGCGATGGCCTTGCCGGAGACGTCCGGCACGGACATACCGAGGAGCAGCGAGTAGATGTAGTTGCCGACGACGACGTTCTTGCCGAAGTCCGTCGTCTTCTCCGCATAGTTGGTGTCCATGTGGAGGGGGTGGTGGTTCATGGTCAGCAGACAGAAGAGGTGGTCGTCGTACTCGGTGACCGTCTTCCCGGGCCAGTGCTTGTAGACCGCCCCGACCTCGAACTCTTCGTAGGTGCGTCCGAACTGCATGGTGCTCAGGCCTCCGGGGCTTCGAACGTCGAGGTACGGGTCATGCCCGCGGCACGGCCCTTGCCGGAGATGACCAGGGCCATCTTGCGGCTGGCCTCGTCGATCATCTCGTCGCCGAGCATCGCCGAGCCCTTCTTGCCGCCGGCCTCGGACGTGTAGTAGTCGTACGCGTCCAGGATCAGCTCGGCGTGGTCGTAGTCCTCCTGCGAGGGCGAGAAAACCTCGTTGGACGCCTCGACCTGACCCGGGTGCAGGACCCACTTGCCGTCGAAGCCGAGTGCCGCGGCCCGCTGGGCGACGGCCTTGTAGCCCTCGATGTTCTTGATCTGGAGGTAGGGGCCGTCGATCGCCTGGAGGTTGTTGGCACGGGCGGCCATCAGGATCTTCATCAGGATGTAGTGGTAGGCGTCCGCCGGGTAGCCGGGCGGCTGCTCGCCGACGACCAGCGACTTCATGTTGATCGAGGCCATGAAGTCGGCCGGGCCGAAGATGATGGTCTCCGTGCGCGCGGATGCCTGGGCGATCTCGTTGACGTTGTTCAGACCCTGCGCGTTCTCGATCTGCGCCTCGATGCCGATCTTGCCGACCTCGAAGCCCATCGTCTTCTCGATCTGGGTCAGCAGCAGGTCCAGCGCCACGATCTGCTGGGCGTCCTGCACCTTCGGCAGCATGATGCAGTCGAGGTTCTGCCCGGCGCCCTCGACGACGGTGACCACGTCGCGGTAGGTCCACTCGGTGGTCCAGTCGTTGACTCGCACGACCCTGGTCTTGCCCGTCCAGTCACCCTCGTTGAGGAACTTCACGATGGTGTGCCGGGCGTCCGGCTTGGCGAGCGGCGCGCAGGCGTCCTCCAGGTCCAGGAAGACCTGGTCCGCCGGGAGGCCCTGGGCCTTCTCCAGGAAGCGCGGGTTGCTGCCCGGCACTGCGAGGCAGGAGCGGCGCGGCCTCAGACGGTTGACAGTCATGCGGGGACCTCCAGAGGGTCGAGCTTGTTCGCTTTCCGGATCTCGTCGACGATACGGCCGATGATCTCGGTGATGCCGAAGTCCTTCGGGGTGAACACGGCGGCCACGCCGGCCGCTTTGAGAGCGGTGGCGTCGGCGTTCGGGATGATTCCGCCGACGACGACCGGGATGTCCGCCGCCCCCGCCTCGCGGAGCCGGTCCAGCACGTCGGGCACCAGCTCGGTGTGCGACCCGGACAGGATGGACAGGCCCACGCAGTGCACGTCCTCGGCCAGCGCCGCGTTGACGATCTGCTCGGGCGTGAGCCGGATGCCCTGGTAGACCACCTCGAAGCCGGCGTCGCGGGCGCGTACGGCGATCTGCTCGGCGCCGTTGGAGTGCCCGTCCAGGCCCGGCTTGCCGACCAGCAGCCGCAGCCGTCCCGAGCCGAGCTCGTCGGCGGTGCGGGAGACCTTGTCGCGGACGACCGCGAGCGGCGTGCCCGCCTCCGCGGTGACCGCGACGGGTGCGCTGGAGACGCCCGTCGGGGCGCGGAACTCGCCGAACACATCGCGCAGCGCCCACGCCCACTCGCCGGTGGTGACACCCGCACGGGCGCACTCGACGGTGGCCGCCATCAGGTTCTCGGTGCCCGCGGCGGCCTTCTTCAGCGCGGTGAGCGATTCCGTGGCACGGGTCTCGTCGCGGTTGTCCCGCCACTCGTGCAGCTTGGCCACCACCCGCGCCTCGTTCTCCGGGTCGACCGTCATGATCGCCGTGTCGAGGTCGGCCGTCAGCGGGTTCGGCTCGGTGGTCTCGAAGATGTTCACGCCGACGATCTTGTCGTCGCCGCCCTCGATCCGCGCCCGACGCTCCGCGTGCGAGGAGACCAGCTGCGACTTGAGGTACCCGGACTCGACGGCCGCCATCGCGCCGCCCATCTCCTGGATCCGGGTGATCTCCGCCAGGCACTCGTCGACCAGCGAGTCCACCTTGGCCTCGATGACGTGCGAGCCGGCGAAGATGTCCTCGTACTCCAGCAGGTCCGACTCGTGGGCGAGGACCTGCTGGATGCGCAGGGACCACTGCTGGTCCCACGGCCGCGGCAGACCGAGCGCCTCGTTCCAGGCCGGGAGCTGCACCGCGCGGGCGCGGGCGTCCTTGGACAGCGTGACGGCCAGCATCTCCAGCACGATGCGCTGCACGTTGTTCTCCGGCTGCGCCTCGGTGAGCCCCAGGGAGTTGACCTGGACGCCGTAGCGGAACCGGCGCTGCTTCTCGTTCTCGATGCCGTACCGCTCACGGGTGACCTGGTCCCAGATGCGGCCGAAGGCGCGCATCTTGCACATCTCCTCGATGAAGCGGACACCGGCGTTCACGAAGAACGAGATACGGGCGACCACGTCGCCGAACTTCTCCGCCGGCACCTGGCCCGAGTCCCGCACCGCGTCCAGCACCGCGATCGCGGTGGACATCGCGTACGCGATCTCCTGGACCGGCGTGGCGCCCGCCTCCTGCAGGTGGTAGCTGCAGATGTTGATGGGGTTCCACTTGGGGATGTTGGCCACCGTGTACGTGATCATGTCGGTGGTCAGCCGCAGGGAGGGCACGGGCGGGAAGACATGCGTCCCGCGCGACAGGTACTCCTTGACGATGTCGTTCTGTGTGGTGCCCTGAAGCCGGGTGGCGTCCGCGCCCTGCTCCTCCGCGACGACCTGATAGAGCGCCAGCAGCCACATCGCGGTGGCGTTGATCGTCATCGAGGTGTTCATCTGCTCCAGGGGGATGTCCTGGAACAGCCTGCGCATGTCACCGAGATGCGAGACGGGAACCCCGACCCGGCCGACCTCGCCGCGGGCGAGGATGTGGTCCGGGTCGTAGCCCGTCTGCGTCGGCAGGTCGAACGCGACCGACAGACCGGTCTGGCCCTTGGCGAGATTGCGCCGGTAGAGCTCGTTGGACGCCTCGGCGGTGGAGTGGCCCGCGTACGTCCGCATGAGCCACGGCCGGTCCTTCTGACGCTCTGTCATGTGTGGGACCTCAGTCAGACGTTGCGGAAGCGGTTGATGGCGTCCACGTGCTTCTCGCGCATCTCCTCGTCGCGCACACCCAGACCCTCGCTCGGGGCGAGAGCGAGGACGCCGACCTTGCCCTGGTGGAGATTGCGGTGCACGTCGTACGCGGCCTGGCCGGTCTCGTCGAGGGAGTAGACCTTGGAGAGGGTGGGGTGGATCTTGCCCTTGGCGATCAGGCGGTTGGCCTCCCACGCCTCGCGGTAGTTGGCGAAGTGGGAGCCGATGATGCGCTTGAGCGACATCCACAGGTAGCGGTTGTCGTACTCGTGCATGTAGCCCGAGGTGGAGGCGCAGGTGGTGATGGTGCCGCCCTTGCGGGTGACGTAGACGCTCGCTCCGAAGGTCTCGCGGCCGGGGTGTTCGAAGACGATGTCGATGTCCTCGCCGCCGGTGAACTCGCGGATGCGCTTGCCGAAGCGCTTCCACTCCTTCGGGTCCTGCGTGTGCTCGTCCTTCCAGAACCTGTAGCCCTCGGCGCTGCGGTCGATGATCGCCTCGGCGCCCATCGCGCGGCAGATGTCCGCCTTCTGCTCGCTGGAGACGACACAGATCGGGTTGGCGCCGCCGGCCAGCGCGAACTGGGTGGCGTAGGAGCCGAGTCCGCCGCTGGCGCCCCAGATCAGGACGTTGTCGCCCTGCTTCATGCCCGCGCCGTTGCGCGAGACGAGCTGGCGGTACGCGGTGGAGTTGACCAGGCCGGGGGATGCGGCTTCTTCCCAGCTGAGGTGGTCGGGCTTGGGCATGAGCTGGTTGGACTTGACCAGGGCGATCTCGGCGAGGCCGCCGAAGTTGGTCTCGAAGCCCCAGATGCGCTGCTCGGGATCGAGCATCGTGTCGTTGTGGCCGTCGGACGACTCCAGCTCGACGCTCAGGCAGTGCGCGACCACCTCGTCGCCCGGGTTCCAGGCGTTCACGCCGGGTCCGGTGCGCAGGACGACGCCCGCGAGGTCGGAGCCGATGACGTGGTAGGGCAGGTCGTGGCGCTTGGTGAGCTCGCTCAGGCGGCCGTAGCGCTCCAGGAAGCTGAAGGTGGACACCGGCTCGAAGATCGAGGTCCACACGGAGTTGTAGTTGACCGAGCTGGCCATGACGGCCACCAGGGCCTCGCCGGGGCCGAGTTCGGGGACCGCGACGTCCTCGACATGGAGGGACTTGCGGGGGTCCTTCTCCTTGGTCTTGAGACCGTTGAACATCTCGACCTCGTCCTTGTGCACGGTGACCGCGCGGTAGGACTCGGGGATGGGCAGTGCGGCGAAATCGGCGGGCGTGCTGTCCGTCGACTGAATGGCGTCCAGGATGTCCTTCACGGGTGCCTCCGGCGAAGCGCGTTGCGGGGAACGCTGAGGGGAACGTCGGTGTGCTGCTGTGTGGAGGTGTGCCGTCGGTTCGGCGGGTGGTGCGGGTGTGGCGGCGCCGGTGGGCGCGAAGGGTGCCTGTGACGCAGGCGTCCGGGCCGCAAACTCAGGGTTTGCTGGGACAGCCGGCGTACGAATGGTCTCTGCACGCCGGCCGCCCGGACAACTTCAACGTATGGCACGGCGTGCCATGTGACAAGACACTGCGTGCCAACAATTTCTCTCAGTTGTCATCCGGGCGGCACGTATGAGCAACAACGGCCGCCCCCGAGGGGACGGCCGTTGCTCACTGTGAGTGATCGCGTGCGCTCCGCTGCTCGGAGCGGGGAGCCCGGGGGTGATTCCCGGGGCGGCCCGGCGGTCGCGGGTACCGCCATCCGTATGAACTTCAGGGTCCGGCGGAGAGGCCGGGACCCCTGGGGCGTCGGGTCAGCCGCGGCGGTCCTGAAGTGCCCGCTCGATCGTGCGCATCACGTCGTCCAGCGGCGCGTCCGTACGCGCCACGGCCACCAGGACCTCGCCCTCGGTGGTCACCGCCGCGGCCGGTGCCGGATCGCCGGAGCGGGATGCGGACGCCGTGGGCACCCGGTCCCGCGAACGGCCGGCTCCTATGCCGGTGCCGAAGGTGTCGCGGACGATCGCGAAGGCGTGGTCGAGCTGGGTCTCCACGTCGCCCTGGCCGCCGGCGCGCAGCCAGCGGCGCAGCACGTGGTTGTGCGCGGTGACGACCGCGGACGCCGCCACCTCCGCCAGCAGTGGATCGTCGTTGCCGTCGTGGTGGTCGCGCTCGTCGAAGTGCCCCAGCAGATAGCGGGTGAACAGCCGCTCGTAGCGGGCCACCGAGGCGATCTCGCGCTCCCGCAGGGTCGGGACCTCGCGGGTCAGCCGGTAGCGCTCCACGGAGACGGCGGGTGAGGCCGCGTACATCCGCATGACCTCCTTGATTCCCCGGCACACCGTGTCGAGCGGGTGCTCGTGCGGCGGAGCCGCGTTCAGCACGGCCTCGGCCCGAACGAGCGTGTCGTCGTGGTCCGGGAAGATCGCCTCTTCCTTCGAGCGGAAGTGGCGGAAGAAGGTCCGCCTCGCGACGCCCGCGGCCGCCGCGATCTCGTCCACGGTCGTCGCTTCGTAGCCCTTGGTCGCGAACAGTTCCATCGCCGCGGCGGCCAGTTCGCGCCGCATCTTGAGGCGCTGTGCGGCGGCGCGACTGCCGGCTGCGCTCTCCGGGGCGTCGGACGTGGCCTTGGTACGGGCGGGCTTGGCGGGCTGCGGCATGACCTGAACGTACTGCATCCGTGCAGGAGAGCGCGCCTGTGGGTGGGGAGCGCCCGCCCCTGTGGCGGGGGCGGAAACGGGGGCCGGAGCCGGGGGCGGACCGTCCGAGGGATCGAGCAGTCCGCCCCAGCCGGCGGTGTGATCAGCGGCGGGCATATTCGCGGAAGCCACGCCCGGTCTTCCGGCCGAGGCAGCCCGCGGCCACCAGGTGCTCCAGCAGCGGCGCGGGAGCGAGACCCGGGTCGCGGAACTCGCGGTGCAGCACCTTCTCGATCGCGAGCGAGACGTCGAGCCCCACCACGTCGAGGAGTTCGAAGGGCCCCATCGGGTAGCCGCCGCCCAGCTTCATCGCGGCGTCGATGTCGTCGAGGGTGGCGTAGTGCTCCTCGACCATCTTGATCGCGTTGTTCAGGTACGGGAAGAGCAGCGCGTTCACGATGAATCCGGCGCGGTCGCCGCAGTCCACCGGGTGCTTCTTGATCTTCGCGGTCACCGCGCGGACCGTGGCGTGGACGTCGTCCGCCGTCAGAACGGTGCGGACGACCTCGACCAGCTTCATCGCCGGCGCCGGGTTGAAGAAGTGCATGCCGATGACGTCCTGCGGGCGCGAGGTGGCGCGGGCACAGGCCACGACCGGCAGCGAGGAGGTGGTGGTGGCGAGCACCGCACCCTCCTTGCAGATCTTGTCCAGGGTGGCGAAGAGCTGCTGCTTGATCTCCAGGTCCTCGGCGACGGCCTCGACCGCGAGATCGACGTCCGCGAAGGCGTCCAGGGAACCGGCGGGAGTGATCCGGCCGAGCGTCTCGTCCCGCGCTTCGGCCGTCATCCGGCCCTTGTCGACAGAACGGGAAAGAGACTTGGTGATACGGGACTTGGCCGTCTCCGCCTTCTCCAGCGAGCGCGCGGCGAGCACCACGTCGTAGCCCGCCTTGGCGAAGACCTCGGCGATACCGCTCGCCATGGTGCCGGAACCGGCCACGCCCACGGAACGGACCTCACGGCCGCCCGCCCCCTCGGCCGCCGGCTGCGGGGTGAGCGCGTCCGGCACCGGGGTCGCGGCACCGGGTGCCGCGTAGGTGTAGAAGCCGCGCCCCGCCTTGCGGCCGGTCAGACCGGCCTCGCTCAGCTGCTTGAGGATGGGGGCCGGCGCGTGCAGCCGGTCGCGGGACGCGGAGTACATCGCGTCGAGAACCGTCCGGGCGGTGTCGATGCCGATCAGGTCCAGCAGGGCCAGCGGTCCCATCGGCAGGCCGCAGCCGAGCTTCATCGCGGCGTCGATGTCCTCGCGGGAGGCGTACTTGGCCTCGTACATCGCGGCGGCCTGGTTGAGGTAGCCGAAGAGCAGTCCGTCGGCGACGAATCCGGGCCGGTCGCCCACGGCGACGGGCTCCTTGCCGAGCTCACGCGCCAGCGCGGTGACCGCTTCGACGGCGGCGGGCGCGGTCAGCACCGAGGAGACGACCTCGACCAGCTTCATCGCGGGGGCCGGGTTGAAGAAGTGCAGTCCGAGCACGCGCTCGGGGTGCGACGAGTCGGCGGCCAGGCGGGTCACGGACAGGGCGTTGGTGCCGGTGGCGACGATGGTCGTGGGGCGCACGATGTCGTCCAGCGCACGGAAGACCTGCTGCTTGGCCTCGTACGACTCGGACACCACCTCGATCACGAGATCCGCGTCGGCGGCCGCCTGGAGATCGGAGAACGTGCGGAATCGGGCGAGCGTGTTGCTCCGCTCCTCCTCGGTGATCCGCTCGCGCTCCACGGCGCGTGCGGTGGAGGCTTCGAGGGCGACGACGGCCTGGCGGGCGGCCGCGGCGCTGATGTCGATGCCGATGACCTCACGTCCGGCCCGGGCGAGCACCTCGGCTATGCCGGTGCCCATGGTGCCGAGGCCGACGACGGCGATGGTGTGGAGAGGGGTGTCCATCAGGGGACTCCAGGGATGAGTGACGACTGAAGAAGAGGCGCGCGCGGGGAGATGCGCACGGGCGGTGCGCGTGGGAGGTGCCAAAGGGCGCACGGCGCACGAGGATGGCTGTCGTGGTGAAGGGCCGGCGGACTCTGTCCCGGAGTCACGCCGTACGTGATACGTCCACCGACGCATCACGGTGCTTGCCGAACCGACTGCACTCGCGGTGGCTGCGTCACCAGGCCACCGGGAGCTCTGCGGGGGTACCCGCTCACTTGAGATTAACTCGCCAGTAACGAGCGCGCCAGACCTGGTCCGGTGTGATCTGGATCGCCGCCGTGCGCGGCCCCTCCCGTCGCTACGCTGACCGGCATGGACGAGGAGTTACGGTCCCTGGCCCAGCGGCTGAGGGGCGAGTCGGGCGGCTCGGTCAGCTACGAACGGTTGCTGGCGACCGAGGACCAGGAGGAGCTCGCGGGCGTCCTCATCGAACAGGAACGCCCCTTGTGGGCGCGGGAGATGGCAGCCTTCCGGCTCGGGTGCGCGGGGGACCGGCGTGCTTTCGAAGCCCTGGTACTGCTGCTCAACCACCGTGATCCGGCGCGCTGCGTCTCCGCTGCCCACGCGCTGGCGGCGCTGGGCGATCCCCGTACCCCGCGGGCGGCGGCCGCGCTGGCCACGAACGAGCTCAGGGTCGCCTACGCCCTGGTGCCGGTCCGGCTGCTGACCCGCCTGCGCGCCCCGGAATCGGCGCCGGCCCTGATCACGGTCCTCCGGCGACGGCTGGCGCCGGGTGATCCGCACTGGCGGGTCGCGCTCGCGTGTGTGGAGGGCCTCGGCGCCCTCGGTGACCGGCGCGCGGGGGACATACTGCGCTCCGCGCGGACCCATCCACGTCTCACGGCGGCGGCGGAGGCGGCACTGGCCCGGATCGGCTGACGGACCGGCGGTCGAACATCGTTCCGTCACGAGGGCGCGCTCGACGAAGGCGCTCTACGGAGGCGCTCCACGAAGGCGCTTCCGGGGCGACCGGGTACCGAAGGCGGAACGACGCGAGCCTGCGCCGGGCCGCAGCGACGCAAGCGGGCTCCGGGCCGGAGGATTCCGGACCCGGAGCCCGCGGGCTCCCCCGATGTGCCCGTCGGGGTCGGTAGAACCCGACGGGCAGTCTGTGGCGTGCGCGTGCGACGCCGACCCGCGCCGGCCCGCGCTGGTCGGTGTGGCCGGCGCCGCGAGGATCAGTAGAGCTTGGCGACCGCGGTACGCGTGGTCTTCCGGAACCCGTCCAGGGGCGCCCCGTCCAGCTCGCCCAACTGGCTCCAGCGGACGACTGTCACGGCCTTGCCGTCGCGGCCGACCGAGTAGAGCGCGATGTCGGAGGAGCCGATCTCGGTGTCGTGGGTGTCGATGCTGTAGACGTTCGCACCTTCCTCCACATCGACCCTGCCGTGGTGGAATGCCTCGCCCTCGATGGTCGGGTACTGCTCCTTCATCCGGTCGAGGCAGCTCTCGACCGATGCCCGGAGCTTGGTGACGAGCGCCTTCGCCTTGGCTTCGGTGGCCGCGACCGTGATGGTCTGCTGCGCTCCCGTGTCCAGCTCGGTCCTGAACTCCCGGTGCTTGCTGCCTGCCTTGGGCGCGACTGCCTGGGTGCAGAAGTCGTCGCCCGTGCCGGGCTTCACCGGGTCGGCGTGCCAGGCGGTGTAGGCGGCCGGCAGCTGGGAGGCGGACAGGAAGGCGGGCGACACGGGAGCGGCGGTGGCCGCGCCGATCGTGACGACGGTCAGACCGACGGCCGCCGTGGTCAGGGCAGCGGTGCGGAACATGTTCATGAAGGACTTCCCCGTTGTTCGTGGTTGGTGGAGCGATCACCAGCTTTGACGGCTCGTGAGGCGGCGGCAAGCACCTGGGGCACGTCCGGAACCGTGGAACCATTCCACCCCCGTTGACGTGGGACTCTTCAGCAGGGGTGAAACGCCGTCATGGGACGGCCGGGGGGAGCTGAAGGCGTGAGCACACCGCGGGAGTCCGATACGGAGGCGTTCGCGCAGCGGCTGCGCGAGATCCGGGACGCGTCGGGCCGCAGCTACGGCGCACTGGCACGCCGGGTGGGCGTCAGCGCGTCGACCCTGCACCGGTACTGCTCGGGAAGCACGGTGCCGGTGGAGTTCGCGCCGGTCGAACGACTGGCCCGGCTGTGCGGGTGCGGCGGTGAGGACCTGATCGCGCTGCACCGGCTGTGGGTTCGGGCGGACGCCGACCGCCGCCGGCGCATGGAGAGCGGCGGCGGGCGGGCGGACGCGGGTGACCCGCACGGCACTTCGGGCCTGGCGGCGACTTCGGAGGCATCGGACACGTCGGAGGCGCCGGCCACCTCGGACACCTCGGAGGCATCCGAGGCACCGGCCACGTCGGGTATTTCGAAGGCTTCGGGTACTTCGAAGGCGTCGGGCAATCCCGCTTCGGGCGCCCCCGTTCCGGCCGCCCCCGCCGAGGACGCGCGTGTCGGCATCCCCGTGCCGGGCGGGCTCCCGGACGGAGACCGGGTATCCGCACACCGGCCCCGGCAAGCGGCCGCACCGGCAGCCGTGCCCGCATGGGCCGGCTCGGGTCTGTTCCGTCGTCCCGCTGCCTACGCCGCCGCCCTCGTCGCGTCCGTCCTCGCGCTCGTCCTGCTCATGGCCTTCGACCAGTCACCGCTCTCCGCCGCGGACCGGCAGCGCCCGACCGCCCAGCAGCCCGGCGACCAGGACACGGGTACCTCTCAGCCGCCGGGGGACGGCTCCGCTCCCCAGGAGCTCACCACCCCCGAGGCGGCCGGTACGGATTCCGCGGAAGGGGAGCACGGCTCGGGGGAGGGGAGGAGCCCCGATCCCCGGACGAAGGCCACCCGGGCGCCCGGCGGCTCCCAACCCCGCGGAAGCGGCACGCCGTTCACCTGGACCACGGATCAGCATGTGTGGCAGAACGGCTGCAGCCACACCTATCTCGTGAAGCGTGGCCCCTCCGCCGTACCCCCTCCGCCGGCCGAGGCCGACGCAGAACAGTGGGCACGGTCCGTGGGCGCGGTGCACGCGGGCGACGCCGGTGTACGGATCACGGTGCAGGGCCGCAACGACACGGCGGTCGTGCTCCAGGGCATCCAGGTCCGGGTGGTCGCGCGCCGGGCACCACTGAAGGCCGACGCCTACAGCATGAGCCCGGGCTGCGGCGGATCGATCACTCCCCGGCTGTTCGACGTCAACCTCGACGCCTCCCGCCCGGTCGCCCGCTCCGTGGCGGGCAACGATGCCGGTGACGCGATCCCCGCACTCTCCTTCCCCTACAAGGTGTCGGCGAAGGACCCGGAGATCCTGCTGGTCACCGGCCGCACGGTCACCTGTGACTGCGACTGGTTCCTGGAGCTGGCGTGGAGCAGCGGTGACCGGTCCGGCACCGTGCGCATCGACGACCATGGGCGCCCGTTCCGCACGAGTGGCTACCAGGGCAGGCCGGTCCACGAGTACGACTCCGGTTCCCGCCGCTGGATCTCGGCGGGGAGCGAGACGGACGCCGAGACGGACGCCGAAACGGAAGGGGACGGCGGCACGGAAGCGGGCGCCGAACGGGGCGCGCACGCCGAGTCGGGTGCGGGCACGCAAGCCGGTGCCGGGACGAGGGCGGGCGCACATCCGTCGAAGGCACCCGTCACGATCAGAGCCGGCCGGTGAGAGATCGCGTGTAGCGGACCTCCGGGACCGGCACACCGTCCACGTCGAAGAGTTCCTCCGCGCCGTCGGGAGTGAAGCCGGCCCGCTCGTAGAATCTGCGGGCGCGGTCGTTCTCCTTCAGCACCCACAGCTCCATCCCGCGGAACCCGGCCTCCCACGCCCGGCGCGTCAGCTCCTCCATCAGCTGCCGCCCCACCCCTGTGGCGACCTGCTCGGGCAGCACGTAGATCGCGTACAACTCGCTTTTCTCGGCGGTCGTGCCCGCGTCCCTGCTCGGCCCGAAGCAGCCCCAGCCGACCACGGTGTCGTCCCGCTCCGCGACCACATTCGTCACCCGGCCCGCGCTCCGGGCGAAGAAGCCGCGGCGCTTCTCCGCGTCCTCGGCGACGCTCATCGCGTCGAGGTAGGACTGCGGCATCAGCCCCGCGTACGCGGCCTGCCAGCCTCGCACCCGGACGGTGGCGACGGCGTCGCAGTCATCGATCGTCATGTCCCGGATCCGCACCCCCACGGCTCAGATCTCCTCCCCGACCAGCGCGAACGCCTCGATCTCCACGAGCAGTTCGGGCCGGAACAGGGCAGCCACCTGGACCGCCGAACTCGCCGGCAGGTGCTCCCCGGCGAACACCTCGTCCCGGGCGGCACGCACCGCGGGCAACTGAGCCACATCGGTCACGAAGTACGTGAGCTTCACGACGTCCGAGAAGGTCGCACCCGCCGAGGCGAGACACCGGCGGATGTTCTCGAACACCTGCCGCGCCTGTGCCGCGGGGTCGCCCTCGCCCACGATCCTGCCGTCCTCGTCGAAGGCACACTGCCCGGATATCGCGACGAACCGGCCGGTGCCCCAGACGACATGGCTGTAGCCGGTGCCGGGGGCCACGCCGTGAGGGGCTTTCACATGGGTGAGCTGTGCAGTCATGCGTACATCCTTGCGTACGCCACTGACAATCCGGACCGACGGCTCCCTCGCCCGCCCGCACCGGCCCGTGCCATCCCGTCTGCCCGGCGGCGCCCTCAGAGCAGGGTCAGCTGCGTCGGCGCCGCCTCCTCGACCGCGGCCTCCGGCGTACGGATTCGCCGGGGCATCCCGCGGTCCGCCGGTCCGATCCCGAACTCGGCCGCCAGTTCGTGGACATGGCGGGTGATCCGCCGCTGGTACCACTTCGGTGCGTACGCCCCCTCGGCGTACAGCCGCTCGTAGCGCCGTACGAGATGAGGGTGGTGCTCGGACACCCAGGCCATGAACCACTCACGCGCACCGGGCCGCAGGTGCAGTACGAGCGGGGTGACGGACGTGGCCCCGGAGGCGGCGATCGCCTTCACCGTCGCGCGCAGCTGGTCCGGGCGGTCGCCGAGGAAGGGGATGACGGGTGCCATCAGCACCCCGCAGCCGACCCCGTGGTCGGTGAGGGTGCGGACGACATCGAGGCGGCGCTCCGGTGCCGGTGTGCCCGGTTCGACCGTGCGCCACAGCGTCTCGTCGATGAAGCCCACCGACACGGATATCCCGACGTCGGTCACCTCCGCCGCCTGCACCAGCAGATCCAGGTCGCGCAGGATCAGCGTCCCCTTGGTGAGGATGGAGAAGGGGTTCGCCCGGTCCCGCAGCGCCGAGATGATGCCCGGCATCAGGCGGTAGCGCCCCTCGGCCCGCTGGTAGCAGTCGACGTTCGTGCCCATCGCGACATGCGCGCCCTGCCACTGGCGGGACGCGAGCTGGCGGCGGAGCAGATCGGGCGCGTTGATCTTCACCACGATCTGGGAGTCGAAGCCGAGGCCGGTGTCGAGATCGAGATAGCTGTGGGTCTTGCGGGCGAAGCAGTACACGCAGGCGTGCGAGCAGCCGCGGTACGGGTTCACGGTCCACTCGAACGGCATGCGGGAGGCGCCGGGCACCCGATTCAGAATCGAACGCGCGCGGACCTCGTGGAAGGTGATCCCCCGGAACTCCGGCGTGTCGAACGTCCTGGTGGTCACCGCGGACGTACCGAACAGCGCGGTCTCCCCGGCCGTTGCGGGGTTCTCGACCAGATTGTCCCAGCGCATGGTCGCCTCCTCGGTAGCACTGACCCCAGAATAGAACACGTGTTCCCTTGATCACTGCAACCCCTGCGGGAAGGCGTGTACGCCGGCGGCGCCGACGCCGCGGATTTGGGTGCCCGCACCCGAGGTGGTTGGCTAGCGCCACCCCGAACAACCGAGTGCTGGAGGAACAGCGATGGCGCAGGTCGAGGCCACCACGGAACGAATCATCTCGGCGGACGCGGAGAAGGTGTTCGATGCCCTGGCCGACTACGAGAACACCCGCGCGAAGCTGCTGCCCGAGCACTTCAGCGAGTACGAGGTCCGGGAGGGCGGGGACGGCGAGGGCACCCTCGTGCACTGGAAGCTCCAGGCCACGAGCAAGCGCATCCGCGACTGCCTCCTCGAGGTGACCGAGCCCACCGACGGGCAGCTGGTCGAGAAGGACCGCAACTCCTCCATGGTCACCACCTGGACCGTCACCCCCGCCGGGGAGGGGAAGTCCAGGGTCGTCGTCACCAGCGTCTGGAACGGCGCCGGGGGCATCGGCGGATTCTTCGAGCGGACCTTCGCCCCCAAGGGGCTCGCCCGCATCTACGACGCCGAACTCGACAAGCTCGCGCACGAGGTCGAGAAGTGAGCCGGCCCGAGTCGCTGTAACACTCACCGTTTCGAGTGGTTTTCCCGGCGGTCTCGTGATGCGCCCCGGCGCCACGAGCCGCGGGAAAGCCCCTGATGAGCGCCCGACGCGCGCCCCCCGAACGGCAGTTGGCGTCCACGGCACGCCGCGTCCCCGAACTGCGCCCCGCTTGCTCCCTCTTGGCGTGTAATGCGAAGAATGACGCCGCGCAGGGCGTGACGAGGGGAGCAGATACGTGGGCGGCATCACTCTGGTGAAGGACGAGCAGGCCGCACCGGTCGCGGGCGGTCCCTCGGATCCCTCACCCCCTGCCGCCGCTGCCGCGGCCCCCGAACCGCTGAGCCCCCGGCGTGTACGCCTCGTCTTCTGCGGCCTGATGCTCGCGCTGCTCCTCGCCGCGCTGGAGCAGATGATCGTCGCCACCGCGCTGCCCAAGATCGTCGGGGAGCTCCAGGGGCTGGACCGGATGCCCTGGGCGATCACCGCCTATCTGCTCACCGCGACGGTGGGCCTGCCCGTCTACGGCAAGCTCGGCGACCTCTTCGGCCGCAAGGGCGTCTTCCAGTTCGCCATCGTCGTCTTCATCATCGGCTCGGCACTGGCCGGATGGTCCCGCAGCATGGACCAGCTCATCGCCTTCCGTGCCATCCAGGGCATCGGCGCCGGCGGCCTGATGATCGGCGTCCAGGCGATCATCGCCGACATCGTCCCGGCCCGGGACCGCGGGCGGTTCATGGGCCTCATCGGGGCCGCCTTCGGTCTCGCATCCGTGGCCGGACCCCTCCTCGGCGGGTTCTTCACCGACCATGTCTCGTGGCGCTGGTGCTTCTACTTCAACGTGCCCTTCGGCGTGCTCACGCTCATCGTGGTGACCGCCGTGCTGAAGCTCCCGAAGCCCGCCGCACGAGGGCGGCTCGACGTGCTGGGCGCGCTCTTCCTCGCGGCCGCCTCCACCTGCCTGGTCCTGCTGACCAGTTGGGGCGGCACGGAGTACGCCTGGGACTCGCGCGTCATCCTCGGCCTGGCGGCCGGCGCCGCCGCAACGGCCGTCCTCTTCCTCGTCGTCGAGTCCTTCGCCCCCGAACCGATCATCCCGCTGAGGCTGTTCCGCGACTCGGTCTTCAACATCACCAGCCTCGTCGGCGCCGTCGTCGGCGTGGCACTCTTCGGTGCCGCGAGCTATCTGCCGACCTTCCTCCAGATGGTCGACGGAGCCAGCGCCACCGAATCGGGCCTGCTGATGCTCCCGATGATGGGCGGCATCGTCGTCGCCTCCATCGTCTCCGGCCAGCTCATCAGCCGCACCGGGCGCTACAAGGTCTACCCGGTGCTCGGCAGCGCGGTCTCGGTCGCCGGCATGTGGCTGCTGTCGCGTCTTGAGACCGACACCTCCCGGCTGGAGTACAGCATCTGGCAGGCGGTGCTCGGCGTCGGCATCGGGCTGGTGATGCCGGTGCTGATCCTCGCCGTGCAGAACGCGGTACCGCCCGCCGACCTCGGCACCGCCACCAGCGCCAACAACTACTTCCGCCAGATCGGCGGCAGCGTGGGCGCGGCCGTCTTCGGCACCCTCTTCGCCGACCGGCTCACCGATTCGCTCGCCGACCGCCTCCCGCGGGGCGCGGGCCTGCCGGATCCGGAGTCGATCACCCCGCAGCTCGTGCACGCCATGCCGCCGGCGATGCGCGACGGCTACATCCAGGCGTACGCCGACGCCATGCCACGGATTTTCCTCTATCTCGTGCCGGTGCTCGTGCTCGGCCTGTTCATCGCCTTCTTCCTCAAGGAGAAACCGCTGGTGTCCCACAACGCCTCCGCCGCCGAGACCGCCTCGGTGCCCCCGGCCCGCAGTGCGCCCGCCCACTCCTTCGGCGTGCCCGTCTGCGGGACCGTCCAGCACCACGACGGCACCACGGTGCCGCGCGCCGCCCTCACCCTCATCGACGTCCAGGGGCAGCAGATCGGCCGGGGCGCCAGCGGCGAGGACGGGCGGTACGCGCTGAGCGTGCCCGGCTCCGGCTCCTATGTGATGATCGCCGCCGCCGGCGGGCACCAGCCGCAGGCGGTCACCGTCACGGTCGGCGAACGCCCCGTCGAACTGGACGTGGTCCTCGGCGGCGCCGGACGTCTCGCGGGGACGGTGACCACCGCCGACGGCATGCCCGTACGGGAGGCGACGGTCACCCTCACCGATGTCCGCGGCGACGTCGTGGCCACCACCCGCAGCGGGCGCGAGGGCGGGTATGTGATGACGGAACTGGTGGCGGGGGAGTACACGCTCGCCGCGAGCGCCCCCGCCTTCCGCCCCGCCGCCCTCCCGGTGAGCGTGCAGGCATCGCGGGAGACCCGGCAGGACATCGAACTGGCCGGCGGCGCGGTGCTGCGCGGCACGGTGCGGGCCGGCGGCGGGCGACCCGTGGAGGAGGCCCGGGTGACGCTCCTCGACGCGGCGGGCAATGTGGTCGACACTCTCACCACGGGCCCCGACGGCACCTTCCGGTTCGTCGACCTCTCCTCGGGTGAGTACACGGTCATCGCGGCAGGTTACCCGCCGGTCGCCACAGTTCTGCAGGTCGCGGGTGGGGGGCGCACCGAACGCGATCTCCAGTTGGGGCACGAGGACTGACTCTTCGTCAGTTTCGCGCGGGCGCACCACCTATTCCACGGTTGCGCCGCACACCGTGTCGCCGCCGCCGTACCGTGGTGCCGAGGCCGCGGTTTCCGGCGGCGGGGAAGGAGCCTCCCAGCCATGGACAGTGGTGTTCCGACACCACCACGGCAGTTCGCCGTGGCCGGCCGGATTCCGCTCGCCGTGGTCGTCGTGGACGGCGACGGCCTGGTCTCCCACTGGTCGACCGGAGCGCGCCGGCTCTTCGGTCATGCCCGCCAGGAGGCCGTCGGGCGGGCCGCCACCGAACTGCTCCCGGTCACCGGGGCGTTGGCGGCCGACGGCGAGTACGAGGGGTACGACGGCTTCGGCGGCCCCGGCACCGGCCTCGACGCCTCGCTGAACGGCCGCACCTCCTATCCGGCGGCGGGCAGGGCCCGGCTCTCCGAACCCGGCAGCGAGCGCATCGACGTGCTCTGGTGGGCGTACCCCATGGTCGGACCCGGCACCGAGCGACTGCTCGTCCTGGCCGCGGACGCACGGCTGTTCGGCGCCGAGGACGAGAGCGTCGAGCGCATCGCGCCCGGTTTCGCCCTGCACACCGAGTTCTCCGGCTCGGACGAACTGGCGCGCAGGCTCCCCGAGATCCTGCCGAGCATGAGCGTGCGGGAGTCGACGCGGATCGTCTCCCAGATCCTCGAACTCGGCTACCCGGTACTGGAGTTCAGCCATCACGACCGAGTGCCGGTCACGCCCGACTGGGGTGTGCCGCGGCGGGCCGAGCGCAGAGCACGGCAGCGGGCGGCCGAGGCGGCCGTCGCCGCGGGCGGGCACGCGGACGCCGCCGATCTGGAGCAGGACCTCGAATACGCCGCGGTCCGCGAGCGCCTCGAATTCCTCAACGAGGTGAGCGGCCGCATCGGATCCTCCCTGGACCTCTCCCGCACCATCCAGGAGGTCAGCGCGGCAGTCGTGCCGCGCTTCACCGATGTCGCGGGCACCTATCTGCGCGAGCAGGTCATCGCGGGCGAGGGCTTCCCGGACGGGCCGCCGGACGCGACCACCCTGTGGCACCGGGTCGCCGTCGAGCACGTCGACGAACCGGGCCGCTGGGACGATGTCGTACCGGTCGGCGAGTCGATGCCGTTCCCCGAGCACACGCCGTTCTTCCAGTGCATGACCACCGGTGACCCGGTGCTGGTGCCGCGGATCAGCGAGCAGATGGGCACCGCCATCGCCTCGCAGTTCGAGAAGCGCGACATCCGGCCGCTGATCAACGGCCGCTCCATGCTCGTCGTGCCGCTGAAGGCGCGCAACGTGGTCCTCGGCTTCATGATCCTGCTGCGCCACGCCGAGCGCGCCCTCTTCAACGACATGGACCGGGTGACCGGGGCCGAACTGGCCGCACGCGCCGGGCTCGTCCTCGACAACGCCCGGATGTACACCTATCAGGAGAGCGTCGCCGAGACGCTCCAGGACTCGATGCTGCCGCAGGTCACCCCGCGGATGGCCGGGTGCGACACGGCCACCCGCTATCTGCCCGGCACCCTGCTCGGCCGGGTCGGCGGCGACTGGTTCGACTCCGTGAAGCTGCCCGGTTCGCGGACCGCCCTGGTGGTGGGCGACGTCATGGGTCACGGGCTCAACTCGGCGGCGATGATGGGACAGTTGCGCACCGCGGTACAGACGATGGCCGCGCTCGACCTGCCCCCCGAGCAGCTGCTGCGCAATCTCGACGACCTCGCGCAGCGCCTCGGCGAGCACTATCTCGCCACCTGTCTGTACGCGGTCTACGACCCGATCCGGCACGAGCTGCTGATGGCGAACGCCGGACATGTGCCGCCGGTCCTCGTCCGTGCGGCCGACGGGCGCAGCGAACTGCTCGACCTGCCCACCGGTGCCCCGATCGGCGTCGGCGGGGTGCCCTTCCGGAGCGTCCGGGTGCCCGTGGCCCCCGGCGACCGTCTGGTGATGTGCACCGACGGGCTGGTGGAGGTGCGGGGAGAGGACATCGGGGTCGGCCTCGCGACGCTGTGCGAGTCGGCGGCTCACCCGGCCGCCTCGATGGACGACGCCTGCGACACGATCATCCGGTCGCTCAACACCCGTGGTGGGCGCAAGGACGACGTCGCGCTGTTGATGGCCCGGCTCAACGGCATCGCTCCCGAGTCGGTCGCGACCTGGGAACTGTCGCTGGAGCCGCGGGAGGCGGCCCGGGCGCGCCGGCTGGTCCGTGGGCAGCTGGCGGCCTGGGGGCTGATCCCGGTGACGGAGACGGCGGAGCTCCTGGTCGGCGAGGTCGTGACCAACGCGATCCGCCACGCGGACGGGCGCCGTGCGGAACTGCGGTTGGTCAGAGCCGAGTCGCTGTTGTGCGAAGTGGCGGACGACGACCACACGCTGCCGACGCTGCTCGATGCCTCGGGAGACGACGAGGCCGGGCGCGGACTGCGGGTGGTGAGCGCGCTGTCGCGCGAGTGGGGTACCAGTCGTACGGCAGGCGGCAAGACCGTCTGGTTCGAGCTGGCTCTGCCCTGGACGGGGGCCGCGCGAGCGGGGCGCCCGTAGGGCGGGCCGGTCCGCGAGAACCGGGTGCGCGAAGGGGGTCTGCGTCCGTGCCGGGCGGGGAACGCGCACAGCAGACCCGTGTATGCGCCGGCGACGCTCTGGTGGCCCGATCGTCACGCTGTCGAACGCGACGTGAAGGTATGCACACGACGCTTGTCGCCGTAACACCGGCGCGATAGACCGATCTTGACGTCGTGTCACACCCTGGGGAGCTGGTCATGAGCGTGACGAGTCGGTACAAGGACGCCTGGGAAGGCTTCTGGGGCGAGGCCTCCGGCGAACCGGGATCGGTCCTGTGGGACGCCGAGCCGGCGCTCACCGCGGGACTGCATCTGGCGCTGTACGAGCCGCATGTGGACCACCCCGGACTCACCCTGCTGGACCTCGGCTGCGGCAACGGCACCCAGACGCGCTTCCTCGCCGACCGCTTCCCGAAGGTGATGGGCGCCGATCTCTCGGCCGCCGCCATCGAACTCGCCGTGCAGCAGGAGAAGTCCCCGGCCGCGGGCGGCGACGCGCCCTCGGGCGAGATGCGGTTCCGCCGGCTCGACGCCGTCGACGCCGAACAGGTGGCCGCACTGCGCGAGGAGCTCGGCGACTGCAACGTCTATATGCGCGGGGTGCTCCACCAGAGCGACCCGGAGGACCGCCAGGATCTTGCCGACACGGTCGCGACACTGGTCGGTGAGCGGGGGCGGGCGTTCGTGGTGGAGCTGGCGGAGGCCGCGGGGCAGCAGCTGGCCCGGCTGGCCCAGGCGGCGTCCGGGCCGCCACCCAAGCTCCAGCCGGTCTTCCGGCACGGCATCGTGCCGGGTGCGGTGTCGGACGCGGACCTGGTCGAGTACTTCCTCACGGCGGGACTCACGGTGTTCGCGAGCGGGAGCCTTCCGCTGACGACGACCGAGTACCAGAAGGACGGTTCGCGGATCGAGCTGCCCTCGAAGTGGATGGTTCTCGGCCGTCGCTGATGCGCGCTCCACGCGTTCCATCTCCCTTTCCCAGCACGTCATCTGTCTGACCGTCAGCTTTCTCCCGTCATCGAAAATTGGTCTGGACCACGACGGTGGACTGTGGTTAGGGTGCGCTGTGGACCCGCACCGCTCACCCCGGTCGCGGGTCCGCTCCTGCCGAGCTGCTGATGGGACCGGGCTGTTGATCGACATCGTGGTGGTGCTCAGGGCCGAGGACGCGGTTCTCGACTTTCTCTCCGTACTCACCGACCCGGAGGCCCACGAGGTCCACGTCCTGTGCTGCGGCACAGCGGAATCGGTGGTGCTGCCCGCCGGGAGCGACCGGGCCGACCGGCTCGCCGCGCTGGCCCGGCGGGAACGGCCGGTGGACGAAGCCGCCGCGTCACCCGGACCCGGACCGCTCGCCGAAACCATCGGCAAGGCCGCCGCGGGCCGGCCGGCCCGTGTCTGGACGCACTCGCCCGCCGACAACCGGGGCAGCCGCGGCCTGCTCGGGCGCGACGCGGCCGCGGCGGCCGGGGACCTGTCCGTCCTCCACGCGGTCGGCTACTCGCCCTATCTCCAGGTCGTCAGCGACCTCGACCGACCCCTCGACCGCGACCTCGTCGCCGCCAAACTCCGGTTCGTGAACCGTCATTGCGGTCATCTGCTGCGTACCGATTCCGCCCAGCACCGGATCGACACCGCCCGCATCCCGTCGACCGAACGCTTCTTCACCGCCGCTGCCGACGAGCGCGAGCGGCTGTTCGCCCTCCTCGCGAGCCTCGGTGACGACGCGGCCTCGGTCGTCGACCCGTGGGAGTTCGCCACCTCCGCCTACGAGCAGGAACGGCTCGACGCCACGACCTCGTGGATCGCCGGCTGGTGCACCCTCGACGACGGACCGCTGATCGAGGTCGGCGCCTGCGAGGGAGCGCTGACCTCCCGGCTCACCGGCAAGGGCTTCGACGTGGAGGCCACGGAACCCAACGCGCTGTTCCGTGCCCGGCTGGCCGAACGCGTCGCCGGCGAAGCCCGCGTCCACCCCGACGGTCTCGAGGCACTCGCCGCCGCACGACGCCTTCCGGGCGCCGCGTACCTGCTGATCGAGATGCTCTACTACGGCCAGGATCTCGGACTCCTGGACACGCTTCCGGCCGATCTGGTCTTCGTCGCCCTGGAGCCGGCGGCCCTCGCCGCACGGCTGCGTCCCTGGCTCGCGGCCACGACGCGCTGGGAACAGGTCGACGAGACCCAACTGGTCTTCCCCGCCGTTGAGTCGGTGTGCGGCGGCCGGGCCTATCTGAGCAAGCGCGGCAGCGTCGGCGTCCTGCTGCGCCGGACCGCCGGCTGACAACGCTGTCGCCCCGGAGGGACCCTGTGTACGACGTCTGCGTCGGGCTCGGCTACCACTGCGAGTCGACCTACCAGATCCGGCGCGTCACCGGCAGCGACCGCGCGCACTTCTTCGACTGGCTGGACCTGGAGTTCGAGTCCGTGCTCGAAGCCGTCGAATCCGACTTCCGCGATGTGCTGCGGCCCGGGCTGACCGAGCCGTTCGGCGACGGGGCCTGCGCACTCGACAGGGGGTCCGACATCCGGTTCTTCCACGAGTTCCGGGCCGCGGAGGGACAGCCGCTGACCGCGGACGACATCGCGCGGCAGTTCCCGGCGGTCAAGGCCAAGTTCGAGCACCTGGCGGCGCGGTGGCGGGAGCTGACCGCCTCCGACGCCCGGGTCCTCTATGTGCACCACGACGCCTTCGACGAACTCACCGCGGCCGACCTCCGACGGCTCCGGGCTCTGCTGTCCGCCCACGGTCCCGGCCACCGGTTCGCACTGCTCTGGCTGCGCCGTACGCCTCCGCCGGACGCCGCCGCGCTGCCACCCGGCATCGCCTGGGACACCGTCGCTGCCAGGCCCGGACGCTGGGAGGGCGACGACGACGCCTGGGACGCCGCGTTCGCCCGGCTCGACCCGCACGCACTGTGGCCCGGATCCAGCTGATCCCCGAACCCCCGGGGGCCCGGTCCCCGAGGGCCGGCCCCGGCTGAGCCCCACCGCCCGTCCCCACCCCACCGAGGAGCCCATGTCCGTGTCCGCACACCCCTCATGGCGCACGGTCGTCCTCTCGCCGCACTTCGACGACGCCGCTCTCTCCCTGGGCGGGCTCCTGCCCCGGCTGCCCGGGCCGACCGCGATCGTCACCGTGTACGGCGGCGCCCCGCCCCCCGACGCTCCGACGTCGTGGTGGGACAGTGCCTGCGGATTCTCCTCCGCGGCCGAGGCCTTTCACTGCCGCCGGGCCGAGGACGCGGCGGCGTGCGACCTGCTCGGTGCCGAGCAGGTGTTGCTCGACCATCCCGACGGTCCGTACGCCGACAGCGCCGAACTCCCCGGCCTGGACGCCCTTCTGGAGAACCTCGCGCCGGATGTTCGCGTCCTCGTCCCGCTCGGGACGAACCAGCCCGACCACGCGAAGGTGCGCCACCGGGCCCTGAAGGTCCTCGCCGGCCTCCGCGCGCCCCTGCCCTGGGTGTACGCCGACCTTCCCTACACCGGCCATCTGCCCGAGTGGGGAACCGACGAGGCCGACGCGGCCCTCGCGGCGAACACGACGTACGGCCCGGCGTACCGGGAACTGCTGGACGGCCACCGCACCACGGTCCGCCACGGCCTGCGCCTCGACGACGACCAGTGGGCACGCAAGCGGGCGGCCGTGCTGTGCCATGGCTCGCAGCACGCCCTGCTCGCCGGTGACCACGGCGGATTCCTCGCCCGCACGGGACCGCTGAGCGCCGAGTTGATCTGGTCCCTGGAGCCGGGGACACCTGCGGACGCAGGGTCCTGACGTCGGCGGACGGCACGCGTTGACCGGAACGGGTGATGCCAGTGGTCCACCCCAGAGGCAGTTATCCACAGGGCTGGTCGGCGTGCCGGGCGACGCGTACGGTTTCGTGGCATGAAGATCCTCATCAGCGCCGACATGGAGGGCGCGACCGGTGTCACCTGGCCTGCCGACGTGCTGCCGGGCACTCCCCAGTGGGAGCGCTGCCGGGCTCTGTTCACCTCGGATGTGAACGCCGCGGCCCTCGGCTTCTTCGACGGCGGCGCCGATGAGGTGCTCATCAACGAAGCGCACTGGACCATGCGCAATCTGCTGCTGGAGCAGCTGGACCAGCGGGTGCGGATGCTCACCGGGAGGCACAAGTCCCTGTCCATGGTCGAGGGCGTGCAGCACGGCGACGTGGACGGCATCGCCTTCGTCGGCTATCACACCGGCGCCGGCACCCAGGGCGTGCTCGCCCACACCTACCTGGCCAACTCGATCACGGGCGTCTGGTTGAACGGCACCCGGGCGAGCGAGGGCCTGCTGAACGCGCATGTGGTCGCGGAGTACGGCGTGCCGGTCGTCCTCGTCACCGGGGACGACCTGACCTGCGTCGACGCCGGGGGATACGCGCCCGAGGCGCGCACGGTCGCGGTGAAGGATCATGTCTCGCGGTACGCGGCGGTGTGCCGCACCCCGGCCCGCACCGCGGCCGACATCCGTGCCGCGGCCAAGGAGGCGACCGCGCTCGCCGTGCGTCAGGAACCGGTGCGCGGCGGACCGTTCGCCGTGGAGCTGGAATTCGACGCGGACCATCTGGCGGCGGCCGCCACCGTCGTGCCCGGGGTCGCGGGCAGTGGGGAGCGGCGCGTCGCCTACAGCAGCGACACCATGTACGAGGGCATCCGCACCTTCAAAGCGGTCACGACGATCGTCTCGGCGGCGATGGAGGAGCAGTATGGCTGACGTGACAGGGCCCATCGACGACCGGGCGCTCGACGAGGTGGTGACCTTCACCTCCGAGCTCATCCGGATCGACACGACCAACCGCGGGGGCGGCGACTGCGTCGAGCGGCCCGCCGCGGAGTACGTGGCGCAGCGGCTCGCCGACGCCGGAATCGAACCGACCCTGCTGGAGCGCACCCCCGGGCGCACCAATGTCGTCGCGCGTATCGCGGGCACCGACCCGTCGGCCGACGCCCTGCTGGTCCACGGTCATCTGGACGTGGTCCCTGCCGAGCCCGACGACTGGACGGTGCATCCCTTCTCCGGCGAGATCCGCGACGGCGTCGTCTGGGGCCGCGGCGCGGTCGACATGAAGAACATGGACGCGATGATCCTGGCGGTCGTCCGGGCCTGGGCCCGCGCGGGCGTCAGGCCCCGGCGGGACATCGTCATCGCCTACACCGCCGACGAGGAGGCCAGCGCGGCCGACGGCTCCGGCTTCCTCGCCGACGAGCACCCCGGTCTCTTCGAGGGGTGCACCGAAGGGATCAGCGAGTCCGGGGCGTTCAGCTTTCACGCCGGTCCCGGGATGACGCTCTATCCCATCGCCGCGGGGGAGCGGGGCACCGCCTGGCTCAAGCTCACCGCGCACGGCCGGGCCGGACACGGCTCCAAGGTCAACCGGACCAACGCCGTCAGCCGCCTCGCGGCCGCCGTCGCCAGGATCGGGGACCACCGGTGGCCGCTGCGGCTCACCCCCACGGTGCGTGCCGCTCTCGCCGAGCTCGCCGCCCTTCAGGGCCTCGACGCCGATGTGAAAGCCGACGACTTCGACGCGGACGCCCTGATGCTGAAGCTGGGCGCGGCCGCGGCGCTCGTCGAGCCGACCGTGCGCAACAGCGCCAATCCGACCATGCTGGACGCCGGTTACAAGATCAATGTGATTCCCGGCCATGCCACGGCATTCATCGACGGACGCATGGTGCCCGGCGGCGAGGACGAGTTCCGCGAGACCATGGACCTGCTGACGGGGCCGGACGTGGACTGGGAGTTCCACCACCGCGAGGTGCCCCTCCAGGCACCCGTCGACTCCCCGACCTTCGCCAAACTGCGCGCAGCCGTCGAGCGGTTCGACCCCGAAGGCCATGTCGTGCCGTACTGCATGCCCGGCGGCACCGACGCCAAGCAGTTCTCCCGGCTCGGGATCACGGGCTACGGCTTCTCGCCGCTGAAGCTGCCCCACGGCTACGACTACGCGGCGATGTTCCACGGTGTCGACGAGCGGGTTCCCGTGGAGGCACTCCACTTCGGGGTGCGGGTGCTCGACCACTATCTGCGGTCCGCATAGGGGGAGTTGGAATGGTACCGACAGGAGCCTACGGAACGTGGCCGTCGCCGATCGACGCGGCGCTCGCCGCGTCGCACAGCGGCAGGCCCGAGTTCCCCGGCATGGTCGGTGACGAGGTCTGGTGGACGGCGCCGCGCCCCACCGAAGGCGGCAGACGGGCCCTGATGCGCCGCCGCGCCGACGGCGTCGAGGAATCCGTGCTCCCCGCCCCGTGGAACGTCCGCAGCCGCGTCATCGAGTACGGCGGACACCCCTGGGACGGCGTCGGGGAAGGCGACGGCGGAGCACTCGTCGTCTTCGTGAACTTCGTCGACCAGCGGCTGTACGCCTACGAGCCGGACGAGCCCGGCGCCGAGCCGCGCCCCCTCACGCCGCTGTCCTCCGTGGGCGGCGGGCTGCGCTGGGCCGAGCCGAGGATCCACGCCGAGCGGAACGAAGTGTGGTGCGTACTGGAGGAGTTCACCGGCGACGCACCCACCGACGTGCGGCGCGTGATCGCGGCCGTGCCGCTGGACGGCTCGGCCGCCCGGGACCGCGGCGCCGTGCGGGAGCTCTCCGACGACCGCCACCGCTTCGTCACCGGACCGCGGCTCTCGCCGGACGGACGCCACGCGGCCTGGATCGCCTGGGACCATCCGCGGATGCCCTGGGACGGCACCGTGGTGATGCTCGGCGAGGTCACGGACGACGGGCCGTTCACCTCGGTGCGCTCCGTCGTCGGGGGGAGCGACGAGTCGGTCTGCCAGGCCGACTGGGCCCCGGACGGCTCGCTGCTCTTCGTCTCCGACGCCGGTAACTGGTGGGAGCTCCGGCGTGTCCGGCTGGAAGCCTCCGGGGCCGGTGTCGCGCGGCCGGTCCCGCTGTGTCCCGGCCGCGGGGAGGAGTTCGGCGGGCCGCTGTGGAAGCTCGGCCTCACCTGGTTCCGCCCCCTGGCCAACGGACTGGTCGCCGTGATCCACGGCAAGGGCGCCACCACCCTCGGGATACTCGACCCGGAGACCGGTGAGCTCGTGGACGCCGCCGGGCCCTGGACCGACTGGGCGCCCATGCTCACCGTGCACGGCGACCGGGTCGTCGGGGTGGCCGCCAGCCCGCGCAGCGCCTACGAGATCGTCGAGCTGGACACCCGCACCGGCCGCACCCGGGTCATCGGTTCGGCGCACGACGACCCGGTGGACCCGGCGTACTACCCGGAACCGCAGATCCGTACCTTCGCCGGTCCCGACGACCGTGCGATCCATGCGCACATCTATCCGCCGCACAGCCCCGACCGGGTGGCGCCCGACGACGAACTGCCGCCCTACGTGGTCTGGGCCCACGGCGGCCCCACCAGCCAGGTCCCCCTCGTCCTCGACCTGGAGATCGCCTACTTCACCTCCCGCGGCATCGGCGTCGCCGAGGTGAACTACGGCGGCTCCACCGGATACGGCAGGGAGTACCGCGAGCGCCTGCGCGAGCAGTGGGGGGTCGTCGACGTCGAGGACTGCGCGGCCGTCGCCGCCGCCCTCGCGGACGAGGGCACCGCGGATCCGGCGCGCCTCGCCATCCGCGGCGGCAGCGCCGGGGGATGGACCACCGCCTCATCGCTGACCAGCACCGATGTGTACGCCTGCGGCACGGTCATCTACCCGGTCCTGGACCTGGTGAGCTGGGCCGCGAGCGAGACCCACGACTTCGAGTCCCGCTATCTGGAGTCGCTGATCGGGCCGATCGACGAGGTGCCCGGCCGCTATCGCGAGCGCTCTCCGTCGGAGCACGTCGACCGGATCACCACACCCTTCCTGCTGCTCCAGGGTCTGGACGACGTGATCTGCCCACCCGTGCAGTGCGAGCGGTTCCTGGCGCGGATGGCGGGACGCGGTGTGCCGCACGCCTATATCGCCTTCGAGGGAGAGGGCCACGGCTTCCGCCGTGCGGAGACGATGATCCGCGCCCTGGAGGCGGAACTCTCCCTGTACGCCCAGACCTTCGGCATCGCCCGGCCCGACGTCCCGCTGCTGGAGCTCAAGAAGTGACCGTCGCACCTCTGACGCGGCCCCGACGACTGCGGGCGGGGGACAGGGTCGCCGTCGTCGCTCCGAGCGGTCCCGTCCCCGGCGACCGCCTGGAGGAGGGCCTCGCCATCCTGCGGGGCTGGGGCCTCGACCCAGTCGTGATGCCCCATGTCCTCGGGCGGCACCCCGATTTCTGGTACCTCTCCGCGTCCGACGACGACCGCGCCCGGGACCTGACCGACGCCTGGTGCGACCCGTCGGTGTCCGCCGTCATCTGCGCTCGCGGAGGGTACGGCGCGCAGCGCATGACCGACCTCCTCGACTGGACGGCCATACGGTCGGCCGGCCCCAAGGTGTTCGTCGGCTACAGCGATGTGACCGCCCTGCACGAGGCGTTCGCGACCCGCATGGGCCTCGCCACACTGCACGGGCCGATGGTGGGCGCGGTCACCTTCCTCAAGGACGACCGCACGCAGGAGTCCCTGCGGGCCACGCTGTTCGAACCGGAGTCGGTGCGCACACTCGGCCTGGACACCGCCCGCACGATGATCCCCGGCCGGGCCCGGGGCATCACCCTCGGTGGCTGCGTCAGCCTCCTCGCCGCGGACCTCGGCACACCGCACGCCAGGCCCTCCGCCCGGGGCGGGCTGCTGCTGCTGGAGGACGTGGGCGAGGAGGACTACCGCCTCGACCGGGTGTTCACGCAGCTCCTGCGCACCGGCTGGCTCGACGGTGTCACGGGTGTCGCGCTCGGCTCCTGGGCGCAGTGCGGCCCCTACGAACAGATCCGCGCCGTGCTGCGGGACCGGCTGGGCGGCCTCGGTGTCCCGGTGGTCGAGGAGCTGGGCTTCGGGCACAGCGACACCGCGCTGACGATGCCGCTCGGCGTTCCGGCGGTACTGGACGCCGAGTCGTGCACCCTCACGCTGGACGAGCCGGCGCTGATCTGACGACGGTCAGTCGCCGAGCGCCGCGTACCCCGGCCTGATGACCTCGTCGATCAGCCGGCGGCGCTCCGGCAGCGGCAGGAACGCGGACTCGACCGCGGCGACCGTGAGCTCCTCGAAGACCTCGGGGCCGTAGCCGAACGCGTCCGCCATGTGCTGGAACTCCTGGCTCATGGTCGTCCCCGACACCAGACGGTTGTCGGTGTTGAGCGTGACGCGGAAGCCGAGGCGGCGCAGCAGGTCGAGCGGGTGCGTCGCGTAGTCCTTGGCCGCGCCCGTCTGGAGGTTGGAGGTCGGGCAGACCTCCAGCGCGATGCCGTTGTCCCGGATGTAGGCCGCGAGCCCGCCCAGCTCCGCCGTGCCGTCGTCGTGCACCGTGATGTCGTCGGTGATGCGCACACCGTGCCCGATCCGCTCGGCGCCGCAGATCTGTACGGCCTCGTGGATCGACTCGGCGCCCACGGCCTCACCGGCGTGGATCGTGAAGTGGCAGTTGTGCCGCTTCAGATGCTGGAAGGCGGGCAGGTGGCGGGCCGGCGGGTTGCCGATCTCGCCACCCGCGATGTCGAAGCCCGCCACCCCACGGTCCCGGTGGGCGACCGTGAGCTCGGCTATCTCCAGCGAGCGGTCGGTGTGACGCATGCCGGTGAGCAGGGCGCGGACGGTGATCCGGCCGTCCGTACGGCGCTCGCCCTCGCGGAATCCGGCGTTGACCGCGTCGACGACCTCGTCGAGGGTCAGACCGCGCTCCAGGTGCTGCTCGGGGGCGTAGCGCACCTCGGCGTAGACGACACCGTCCGCCGCCAGGTCCTCGGCGCACTCCGCCGCGATGCGCTCCAGCGCCTCGCGGGTCTGCATCACCGCGCAGGTGTGGGCGAAGGTCTCCAGGTAGCGTTCGAGCGAGCCGGAGTCCGCCGCGTCACGGAACCAGGTCGCGAGTGCGGCCGGGTCCTCGGTGGGCAGATCGCGGTAGCCGCACTCCCGGGCCAGTTCGATGATCGTGGCGGGGCGCAGGCCGCCGTCGAGGTGGTCGTGGAGGACGACCTTGGGCGCGCGCAGGATGTCAGACAAGTGCATGCACCGGGAGTGTACGGCACCCGCTTCGTACGGGCCGTGACGGCCGTCTCATGAGCCGGCCGATCGGTTCGTCCGGAGCGCCGGCCCCGCGTTCGGTGTTCGGAGCCGTCCCCGCCGGTCAGTTCGTCTGGAGCACCGGCATCGCGGGCGCGCCCGTCGGCAGCATGTGCTTGGCGGCCAGGATCGGGGTGTCCTCGGCCCGTACCACCTGCGTGATCAGCACGGCGGGGGTGTCGGCCGCCCGGCCCAGCTGCTCGCCGCGCCGCCTGCCGAGCAGCGTCGCGCTCATCGCGCTGTGCGCGGTCAGGGCGAGGCCGCGCGAGGCACCGGTGAGGACCGCGAGCATCGAGCCGGCAGGGGCGGACGCGGTGCGCAGCGCCTCGGCGAAGTCGGGGTGCGCCTTCTCCAGCACCTCGTCGGCGGCCGCCCACTCCTGGCTGAGCGCTGCCGCCGTACCGTCCCCGGCCAGCAGCGACTCCCAGAACCGCAGCTCCGCGCCGGCCGGTGCCAGCAGATGCTGGGTGGTGAAGTCGGTGGGTTCCTCGACCGTGCGCAGCAGCGGCCGCACCCGCAGCGGTGACCCCGCGGCGAGCAGGTCCTCCAGCGGCTGGATGTGCTCGAAGCCCCGTCGCGGCGGGCGGTCGCTGACCGTCCTGCCGACACCCCGCCGGACCGAGAGCAGTCCGTCCTCCTGGAGCAGGAGCAGGGCCTCGCGCAGGGCGGGCCGGCTCACCCCCAGTTCACCGGCCAGCCGGGGTTCCGACGGAAGGGTGGAGCCGGGCGGGTAGGTGCCGTCGTGGATCGCGTCGGCGATCCGCTCGTACAGCACGACGACCGGTCTGCGCTGCTGACCGCCGACTGCCATGGCCCCTCCTCGATTCGCCCCGGCCACTTGTCAGACAAGGATGGTGAACGGCGCTCGAGGTGGCAAGCCGCCGACGGCCGGTGTCGTCAGCTTGCCATGACGCCACCCGTACGCGCGGCCCGGCGTCCGGCAGGCCACTTGGGCCGCGGATCGACCTGACGCGATGTCGGATTCCTCCACTCCGCGTCGTACCTCGCCCGGGGCGGTCGTGCCGCGATCGGTCCCGCGCCCACGACGACGCCGAGGACTTCACCGCCGCCGCCTTCCTCGCGTCGCACACATTGAAGACCCGGTGGACGCGCGTGAGGATGGAACGATGCGAAATATCGTGATCGTCGACGCCCCCTCGAACCTGGGCCTGCGCCCGCCCGCCCCCGGAGCCGTGCCCGGCTGTTACAAGCTCGCCGGCGCACTGCGCGAACAACGCATCGTCCAGCGGCTCGGGGCCTTCGAGGGCGGTGTCGTCGTACCGCCGCGCTACGACCGGGGCGACTGGCAGGAGGGCGACGGAGTCTTCAACGCCGACGCGATCGCCGCGTACACCCCCAGGCTCGCGGACCGTATCGAACACCATGTGCGCGCCGGTGACTTCCCCCTCGTCCTCGGCGGAGACTGTTCGATCCAGCTCGGCGCCTCACTCGCCTTGCGCCGGCTGGGCCGGTACGGGCTCGCCGCGATCGACGCCTCCGCGGACTTCCGGCACCCCGGCAACTCCGCGCACGTGGGCGCGGCGGCCGGTGAGGAACTGGCGCTCGCCACCGGACGCGGCCAGGAGGACCTGACGAACCTGGAAGGGCTGCGGCCCTATCTGCGGGACGAGGACATCCGGCTCATCGGCATCCGCGACTTCTTCCACGACGACCGCGCCGAACTCGCCGAGCTGAAGATCCCGACGATGACGGTGGCGGAACTTCGGGAGTGGGGCATCCCCGAACTGACGTCGGCCGTTGTGCAGACCCTCGAAGTGCCCCCGCTGGAGGGCTATTGGGTCCATCTCGACGCCGATGTGCTCGACCCGCGCGTCATGCCGGCCGTCGACAGCCCCGACCCGGACGGGCTGCTGCCGCACGAACTGACCCTGCTGCTCAAGGGACTGGTGCGTTCGCCCCGCTGCGTGGGCATGAATGTGACCGTGTACGACCCCGATCTCGACCCGGAGGGCGGCGCCGGAGCGCTGCTCACCGACCTGATCGTCGCCGCCTTCACCGAGGACTGACCCTCCGAGCCTCTGGCCGGGGCGGCGACAACCCTGTTCCATGGTCGTCGGGTTGCCGCCGGATCCGTCGGCGGCCCCGCGGCGAGCAAAGCGAGGTTGCCTTGGCCACGACCGTCCGGCGCACCGTACTGACCCTGCCCGCAGCCCCCGTGGGGCCGCCGAACCCGCTGCCCGCGCTGCGACCGCTCGACGAGATGCACGCGATCGACGAGCGGACCAGAGCGGAACTGCCGCGCGAGATGGCGCGGCAGATCGGCTACGAGCCGTTGCGCACCCTGCTGCCGGTGCGCGTACTGGACGGCTACGGCCGCGACCGCGCCCCCGCCGATCTCGACGCGATCGTCATCGAGAACGACCACCTGCGTGCGACCGTGCTCCCGGGCCTCGGCGGCCGGATCCACTCGCTGCACCACAAGCCCACCGGCCGTGAACTCCTCTACCGCAACCCGGTGTTCCAGCCGGCCGACTTCGCGCTCAACGGCGCCTGGTACTCCGGCGGTATCGAGTGGAACATCGGCGCGACCGGCCACACCACACTGTCCTGCGCACCCCTGCACGCGGCCGTCGTGCCCGCCCCGGACGGCGGCGAGATGGTCAGGCTCTGGGAGTGGGAACGGCTGCGGGACCTGCCCTTCCAGGTCGATCTGTGGCTGCCGGCCGACTCCGCGTTTCTCCATGTCGGCGTGCGGATCCGCAATCCGCACGAGAAGCCCGCGCCCGTGTACTGGTGGTCCAACATCGCCGTCGAGGAGCACGCGACCACCCGCGTGCTCGCCCCCGCCGACGAAGCCTGGCACTTCGGCTACGAACGCAGCCTGCGCCGCGTGCCCGTACCGGAGTACCGCGGCGCGGACCGGACCTATCCGCTGCGCAGCGAGTACCCGGCCGACTACTTCTACGAAGTGCCCCCCGAGGCCCGTAAATGGATCGCCTCCCTGGACGCCGCGGGGCAGGGCCTCGTCCAGACGTCGACCGACACCCTGCGCGGCCGGAAACTGTTCCTGTGGGGCTCCGGACGAGGCGGCCGGCGCTGGCAGCAGTGGCTCACCGAGCCGGGCACTCCGGGATACGCCGAGATCCAGGCCGGTCTGGCCCGCACCCAGCTGGAACACGTACGGCTCGACGGCGGCGAGGAGTTCAGCTGGCTGGAGTCGTACGGACCGCTGACCGCGGATCCCGCCACGGTGCACGGCGAGGACTGGGACGCTGCCCGTGCCGAGGTGGAGGCGCGCCTCGCGGACGCACTGCCGCGGGAGGCCGTCGACGCCGCGTACGAGGCATGGCTGCCCTGCGCGGACACCGAACCGTCCACCCGGCTCGCCCGCGGATCCGGCTGGGGCGCGCTCGAAGTCCTGCGCGCGGGCCACAAACTACCCGGCACACCCTTCGACGAGTCGACGCTCGACGAGGAACAGGCGCCCTGGCGTGAGCTGTTGACGAGCGGTGTCCTGCCCGAGCCGCGCCGCGTCGCCCCGCCGGGCCCCTCACTCGTCGCACCGCACTGGCGGGACATGCTGGAGACCGCTCCCGCCGACCCGCTGACCGAGTACCACCTGGGTGTGGCCCAGTGGCACGCCGGCGATCTCGCGCAGGCCGTCCGGAGCTGGGAGCGGGGGCTGGCGCTCGCCCCCTCGCGCTGGCCGTTGCTGCGCTGCCTCGCCGTCGCGGACCAGGAGGGCGGCAACGGTCAACGGGCCGCCGAACGCTATCTGGAGGCCTTCGACGACCTGTGCCAGGAGCGTCGCGACGACGGCGAGGCGTGGACGGCGGCGCTGGCGGCTCTCGGCCGCGAGGCGATCGACGCCCTCCTCGCGGCCGACCGCCCGGCGGACGCCCGCTCGGTCTGGTCCCGGCTGCGTCCGGCGGTACGGCAGCGCGGCCGGTTCCGTCTGGCGGAGGCCAGACTGCTCCTCGCCGAAGGCCGGCCGCAGGAGGCGCGGGCGGTCTTCGACGAGGGCTTCGAGGTCGCCGACCTGCGGGAGGGTGCGGAGATCCTCAACGAGGTCTGGGCGGCCACGACGGACGACCCGCTGCCCGACGCGTACGAGTACCGGATGAGGCCGCAGGGCTGACGCACGCGCCCCGGCGGCCGGTGCTCAGACCGCCTTGCGGTCGACGTACTCGAAGACCGAGCCGTCGGGGTGAACGGCGATCAGATTGCGGCCCGCGGGGGTCGGGACCGGTCCCGCCACGACCTGAGCGCCGACCTGGGAGAGGGTGGCGTACGCGTCGTCCACATCGGCGACCGCGATCGTCGCCGTCACCTTGCGCAGCACTTCGAGCTCCGACTCGGGGCCGCTCATCAGCAGGAAGCAGCCGACGGCCGCCACCGAGACACCGCCACGCTCGAAGCGCATCGGCTCGGTGCCGGTGAGGCGTTGGTAGAAGGCCGCCGCGGCCTCCAGATCGTCGACGCAGATGCGCAGCGTGGTTCCCAGGATCTCCATACGCAGAGCCTAGTAAAGGGGGCGGGGAGGCGGAATCGGATGCCCGATTGAGGGCGTGATGCGAAGATCCGCGGCGCCGGTCGTGCCTGCGGCGGGGGCGTTGGTCCACACGGGGCGTTCAGGCCCGGCAGAGCACCTCGGCGTGCGGCACCAGGAAGCAGGCGTCCTCGTGCGAACCCCACGCGCGCCACCCCTCGGCGATGGCCTTCAGCCGGTCGGCGGTGGTGTGACCGCCGTCGACGGCGAGTTCGGCGTACACCGATGCCGTCGTACGGTCCGCCCACAGCCCGCTCCACCAGGTCCGGTCGTGCGCTCCGGCGAAACACCATGCCGAGGCGGTGACGGTGACCTCGTCGAAGCCGGCGGCGCGTGTCCAGGACAGCAGCTGCCGACCGGCGTCGGGCTCACCGCCGTTGGCTCGCGCGACCCGACGGTAGAGGTCCAGCCACTCCTCCAGCACAGGCGTCTCGGGGAACCAGGTGAACGTGCCGTAGTCGCTGTCGCGCGCGGCGACCGTGCCGCCGGGGCGGCAGACCCGGCGCATCTCGCGCAGCGCCTGGACCGGATCGCCGACGTGCTGAAGCACCTGATGGGCATGGACGACGTCGAACGAGTCGTCCGGGAAGTCCAGTGCGTGGACGTCGGCGACGGTGAAGTCCGTGTTGTCCAGGCCGCGTTCGGCAGCCAGCTCACGGGCCTTTCCGACGATGTCCGCGGCCAGGTCCACACCCGTGACACGGCCCTCGGGGACCAGGGCCGCCAGATCGGCGGTGATGGTCCCCGGGCCGCAGCCGATGTCGAGGATCCGCATGCCGGGCCGGAGCTCTTCCAGGAGGTAGGCGGCCGAGTTGGCCGCGGTGCGCCAGGTGTGCGAGCGCAGTACGGACTCGTGGTGACCGTGGGTGTAGACGGCGGTCTCCTGCGGCATGGCCGGATCTCCTCTGGTGCGAACTGCCCCGGATGATGAGAACAGCCTAGGACGCTTCGCCGCATATTGAGACCTGCGTCTTGCATGATGGACGCGGACCGGGCGTGGGCGTTAGGCGCCGAGGCCGCCGGGTACCCGCGCCCCATGGACACGAACCTGTCGGATCTTGCGGCTCAGAATGTGGCGCAGGTCGTCCGGGACGCCATCAAGGACGAGTTGCGCGAGCAGACCAGGAAGCAGCGGCACGCCGCCCGTATGTACGCGGGCGCCAGTGCCGCCGGTCTCTACGGCGGTGCGGCGGTCGTCGCCTGCGCCGTCCTCGCCCTCGCCCTCGTGATACCCGGCTGGGCGGCCGCCCTGATCGTCGCCGTCCTGCTGCTGGCCGCGGCCGAGATGATGAAGCGCGCCGCGAAGCCGGGGCCGGGTGCGGCCGTCGCCGGCACGACCGGAACCCCGGCGGTGGTCGAGGAGCCGCCCATGCCGGAGGCGCCCCCGGTCGTACCGCCCGCCGGGAGCCCGGTCCGCCCGCCGCCCGTCACGCCGCCGGCCGTGCCGCACGCACGCGAGAAGGAGTAGGTCCGGGAAGGGCAAGTCCCCGACCCGGCAAGGGGAGTGTGCGGACAGGTGAGGGGCGTCCACCGCGGTGGACGCCCCTCACCCGTATCCAGGTGGGCGAGGGAAATCGCCTTTCGCGTCGGGCTCGGGAAGGCTAGGGTTCCGGCGCAGCGAGCCACCCACGAGGAGCCAGAGATGCCCGGTCGTCCGAGCGCGCGTTGACGTTGTAGGCCGTGACCGGCCTGTCATCGCGTGCTGCCCTTGACGTTGCGGCACAGCGAGCCTTCCCCTGCCCGAACCGGTGCGCCTGAGACGCGCCGGGTGACGGGCCTCGTTGTCGGCAACCCGAGGGATTCCCGTGCCGTCCGCATCCTGCGCCGTATCCGATTCCGGCCGGCCTGCACCGTCGAGCCTGTGGCGGGACGCCGACTTCCGCAGACTCTGGATGGGGCAGACAGCCTCCCAGCTCGGCGAACACGCGAATCTGGTGGTCCTGCCACTCTTCGCCGTCCTGACGCTCGACGCCAGTGCCGGCCAACTGGGCGCCCTTCGCGCGGTGGGGCAGGCGCCGATCCTGCTGCTCTCGCTCTTCGTCGGCGCGTGGGTCGACAGTTGGCGGACCCGTACGACGATGGTGCTCACGGACGTCGGCCGGGCCCTGGTCCTGGGCGCCGCCGCCGTGGCCGGCCTCTTCGGCGCGCTCGGTCTGCCCGCGCTGCTGTTGCTCGCCTTCGCCGTCGGAAGCCTGTCCGTGTTCTTCGACGTGGCCTACCAGGCGTCTCTCGTACGACTGGTGGAACGCGACCGACTGGTGCGAGGCAACAGCGCGCTGGAGGGGAGCCGTTCCGCGGCGCAGATCGGCGGCCCCGCTCTGGGCGGTGCGTTGGTGACCCTGCTGTCGGCACCTCTGGCCACCGCTTCCAACGCGCTGTTCTTCACGCTGTCGTTCCTGTCGATCCGGCGGATCCGCCGCTCCGAACGCGTCCCGGAACGCGCGGAGCGACCGCCTCCGGTCTGGCGGCGGATCCATGAGGGCGTGCGTTTCGTCGCCGGCGACACCGCACTGCGGACCGTGTGTCTGGCCTCGGCCGCCTTCCAGTTCTCCTTCGCGGCCATGATGACCGTCTATCTGCTCTACCTGCCGCGGGAACTGCACCTGTCCGGCACCGTCGTAGGGCTGGCACTCGCGGCGGCAGGGCCGGGCGCGCTCCTCGGCTCGCTGCTGGCCGCCCGTCTGCCGCGCCGGTTCGGCCACGGTGCCGTGCTCGTGTGCGCGGCGGCCCTCGGCGACGGCGTGTTCCTGTGCGTGCCCGCGCTGCGCGGCTCCTCCGTGGTGACGGTTCCCGTGCTCCTCGCGGCCGGCTTCGTGTTCGGGCTCGGCGGTCAGTTGGTGAACGTCACGGTCATGGCCGTCCGGCAGGCCGTCACCCCCGCCGGGATGCAGGGCCGCGCGGCTGCGACGATCACGTTCGTCGGCATGGGGCTGACCCCGCTCGGTTCTCTGCTCGGCGGATTCCTCGCGCAGGAGTGGGGACTGCGCACCAGCCTGCTGGTGACGGCCGCGGGCATGCTGCTGTCCCCGGTCGTGATGGCAGTGTCCCCGCTCGCCCGCCTGGGTCGGGAGCTCCCCGCCGCGCCCGAAGCGCCGCCGGGTTCTGACGAGGCGGCGCCCTGTTCTGACGTGGTGCCGCCGGTTTCTGACGACGCGCCGCCGGGTTCTGACGACGCGCCGCCGAATGCGGGCTCCCCGAAGTGAGTCCCTGCCCGTCCGACGTCACAGAAGCGCCTGCGGCCGGTAGACCGTGAGCGCCTCCGCCGCCTTGTCGATGACCAACTCGCCGGGTGCCTCGGTCACTTCACCGTCGAACGCCAGTGGAGTGCCCGGCGCCAGGCCCGTGATGCGGACCCTGCGCAGCTTCTGGGCCGCGTGCACCGGTGACCGGCTCAGCGGTCCCGCGAGTGCCGCCGCCAGCAGCCGCACGCCCGGCCACCGGCCGCCGTGCACGACGCGCACGTCCAGCAGTCCGTCGGCGAGATCCTGCCGGTGTCCGGGCGTCGGCCCCATGCGCTGGTACATGCCGTTGCCCGCGAAGAGCAGCCACATCGGGCGCCGGCGGCCCTGGACGTCGGCCTCCAGCGGATGCTCACCGCGCAGGACGACCAGCGCCGCCAGAACGCCCGCCGGCCAGCCGCCGATCCGCGGTGACCAGTGCTCGCGGATGCGGACCAGTTCCGGGTAGACGCCCAGGCTGAAGGTGTTGAGGAAGTATCCGGAGCGCTCCTTGCCCTCGGCGGCGGGCGGGCCGGGTGTGAAGCGGCCGAGGTCGACCTTGACGGCCTCGCCGCCCGCGAGCGCCCGGCACGTGTCGTGCACGGACTCGATGCCGAGGTCGTACGCGAAGTGGTTGAACGTACCGCCGGGGAAGACCGCCAACGGCACACCGCGGTGCGCGGCCACGACCGCCGCCCGGTTGATGGTGCCGTCGCCGCCGAAGATGCCCAGCGCCCGGCCGCGTCCGGCCGCCTTCTCCAGCTCCGCGTGCAGATCCTCCGGCTCGCACTCCACGACCTCGGCCATCGGCAGCGCCTCGTGCAGCAGGTGCGAGGAATCCGCCGATCCCGACTGCCGGTTGACCACGACCACCAGGCCGTCGCCGCCGGGCAGCACGGGCGCGCTGGTCTGCGGCCGGCCGGGGGGCGGCAGCTGGGACCTGGTCGGCACCACGCCGCGGACGGCGAAGGCCGCTCCCACGCCCAGCGCCGCCCCCACCAGGACGTCGCTCGGGTAGTGCACGCCCGTGTAGACACGGGAGAAGGCCACCGAGGCCGCCGCGGGGGCGATGATCGCGCCCCAGCTCTTGGACTCCAGGGCGACACCGGTCGCGAAGGCGGCCGCCGAGGCGGCGTGCCCGGACGGGAAGGACGTCGTGAAGGGCTGCCGCTTCAGCTGCCGTATCACCGGCACAGCGTCGAGCATCGGCCGCGCCCTGCGCACCGACCGCTTCGCGACCGTGTTGATGGTGGCCGAGGCCAGTGCCAGGGACGCCACACCGCGTACGGCCGCCCGGCGGGAGCGGGGGCTGCGCCCCAGCGCCACCATCCCGGCCGCCGCACCGAACCAGAGCAGTCCGTGGTTGGCGCTGCGGCTCAGCCGTGGCAGCACCGGCTCGGCACCCGGCCACTCCCGGGCGGCGACCGTGCTGAAGATCTGCCGGTCCCAGCTGCTGAACAGCGCCGAGATTCTGTCCCGGAGCTGCGGGTTCACCTGTGTACGCGCGTCAGACATGGGTCGCGGGTACCCCGTGGGCGCGCTCGCCACGCTGAACGTCCGGCATCGGGCACCTGTCCCTCCGGCATCCGTGAACACCCCGGCGCGGGGCCTTTCAGCGCCTACGATCAGGGGCATGGTCGTCGACAGGCACAACCGCGCGCTCCCGGCCGCTTCTTCGCGCCGCCCGCGGTCCTCCTGTCCCTGTTGATCTCGGACGCACCTCCCGGCTTCCCCCGGCCTTCGCGCCTTCTCCGCCTCACCGGCGTTCCGCCCCACCCGTACGCCTGTCTCTGACGTCTTCCCGATTTCGAGGAGTTTGTGGTGACATCTGCCCTGAACCGTCGTGACCTGCTGAGACTGTTCGCCGCCGTACCCGCCGCGGCCCACCTGCCGGTCGTCGCCCCCGCCGCGGCCGCCCCCGCGGGCCCTGCCGCCCCCGGCATTCTCAAGCCGCTCCCGCCGGAGATCTTCACCGTGCGCGGCACCAACGCCGAGACCAACCCCGCGGCGCTGCGCGCCACCGGGCTGCTGACCCCCGCCGACCACTTCTTCGTCCGCAACCACACCTCCACCCCGCGGATCGCGGAGAGCGACTGGAAGCTGACGGTCTGGGGGAGCGGACTGCACGGCCGCCGCCCGGTCGACTTCAGCTACGGCCGGCTCCGGTCCCTGCCCTCGGTCACCCGGACCGCGGTCGTCGAGTGCGCGGGCAACGGCCGCAGTTTCTACACCACCCAGCAGGGCGAGACGGTCACCGGAACCGCCTGGACGCTCGGAGCCATCGGCGCTGCGCGCTGGCGCGGGGTCCGGCTGCGGGACGTCCTGCACCGCGCCGGTGTCTCCTCGTCCGCGGTGGACGTGATGCCGCGCGGCCTGGACGACCCGTTCGTCAGCAACGGCGTCGACCTGGGCCACGTGCGGCGCCCGCTGCCGCTTTCCAAGGCGCTCGACGACGTCATCCTCGCGTACGAGATGAACGGTGAACCCCTGCCGTACGACCACGGCTTCCCCGTCCGCGTGATCGTGCCCTCCTGGATCGGGATCGCCTCGGTCAAGTGGCTGGGGGACATCGAGGTCAGCGACACCCCGCTCGCCTCACCGTGGAACACGGACTTCTACCGCCTCTTCGGGCCGGCGCACCCGCCCGGCGGAAGTGCTCCGCTCGCTCGCCAGACGATCAAGAGCGCCATCGAGCTGCCCTTCGGCGCGCCCCTCGAAGCGGGCCGGACCCATCGGCTGACCGGCCGAGCCTGGTCGGCCGCCGCCCCGGTGCGCGAGGTCGAGATCAGCACCGACGGCGGAAGCCACTGGCGCCGGACGCGGCTGCGCGACACCCCACGGCGCAACGGCTGGGTCCGCTGGACCGCCGACTGGAGGCCGCACGGCACCGGCCCGGCCGAACTGCTGGCCCGTACGACGGACCGCGCGGGCAACACCCAGCCGGTGCGGTCCGTCCACAACACTCAGGGCTATCTCTTCGATGCGGTGGTCCGCCATCCCGTCTCCGTTGTCTGACGCCCCACGGTTGTCCGACGCCCCGCCGCGTTCGCGCGGACCGGTTCTCCCGCGCGGCGGGCTCGGGCAAACCTCCGTATAAAGGGCTCGTGGGCCGGGCGGGCCCTCGGGACACGAACGGCGGAGGCGGCGGCATGCAGCGGACGGACCCGGAAGGCCGCGGACCTGTCCGCTACGGACCGCCGGCGCCCGAACCGGGACTCCCCGTCCTGCCGGAGCTCGCCGAGGCGACCGCCGCCGCGGCCGCACGGCCCGTGGGCGAGCCGCCGGGCGGCGGCCCCGAGCTGCGGGAAGCGGCCTGCGGCTACTGGTCGCGGCGCGGGCTGCGCAGCCGGTCCGACGAGGTCGTCGCCGCCTCCGGTCCCCAGCCCCTGCTGTTCGCCCTCATCGCCGCCCACCGAGGGGACGTGCTGCTGCCCCGTCCCTGCCCCGCCTGGTGGACCCCGCAGGCCCGGCTCCTCGGCCGGCCCGCGTACCACGTACCGACCCCGGCGGAGTGCGGCGGCGTACCCGACCCGTACGCGCTGCTGGAGACCGTGCGCCGGGTGCGCGCGGAGGGTGGCGAACCGGGGCTGCTGCTGCTCTCCGTCGCCGACGACCCCACCGCGACGGTGGCGCCGCCCGAGCTCGTGCGCGAGGCCTGTGAGGCGGCGGTCGCCGAGGGCCTGCTCATCATCAGCGACGAGACCTGGCGGGACACCCTTCACCGGCCGCACGAGACCGTGCTGGTGAGCCCTGCGGAGATGTGCCCGGGCGAGGTCACCGTCCTCAGCGATCTCGCCGGCGGGCTGATGCCCGCCTCGTGGCCGGTCGCCGTCGCCCGGTTCCCCCCGACGGAGCAGGGAGCCGCACGGCGCGCCAGAACCCTCGACATCCTCACCGCCCTCGGCGCCGTGGTGGCCGAACCGGTCGCGGCCGCCGCCGCCCTGGCGCTGGACGAGCCCGGGCCCGTCGTCACCAGGTCGGAGCAGGCGGCCGGGCTGTACGGGGCGGTGACCACCGCGATGCACCACGCCGTGCTCGTCTCCGGAGCGGTCGCCCGCCCGCCGCGGGCCGGCCGGCATCTCTACGCCGACCTCGGCCCGCTGCGCGCCCCCCTCGCCCGGCTGGGTGTGACCGACTCGATGGAGCTCGAGGAGTATCTGAGCGACCGTCTCGGGTCACCCGCGCCCGGCGGGCACCGGTTCGGTGACGAGCTGGGCGAGCTGCGGGTGCGGCTGGCCGCCGGGCCGCTGCTGGGCACCGGCCCCGAACAGCGTCACGAGTCCCTCACCTCACCGGCGCCCCTGGAATTGCCGCACGTATCCAGGGCATTGAGCATTCTTGGAACGGCCTTCGACGAACTGCGTTGAACGGAGTCCCGGATGACGGAACAGACCGAACAGGCGGAGCTCTCGGGACAGGCGGACCGGACCGACCAGACGCCCGGGGCGGACCGCACGGGGGCGGCGGGACCGGCCCTCACCACCTCGGAGCCCACCGCGTCACCGACCGGCGGCGTACGGCCGCGTCCGCGGACCCGTCCGATCGGCGAGATCCGTCACTGGCCCCGCTCGTTCGCCGACCGTCTGACCACTCCGCTGCCCGGGGTGCGGGCCATGGCCCGACTCGCCCGTGAAGGCGCGGTGCGCCCCGGCCGGGACGGGCTCCAGGACATCCCGCTGCTGCCCTTCGAACCCGGTCCGCTGCCCGCCGTCGACGCCACCACCGTCGCCGTCACCTGGGCAGGACACGCCAGTTGGGTGCTGCGCATCGGCGGGCTCACCGTGCTGACCGACCCCGTGTGGTCCCGCAGGATCTTCGGCACCCCGGCCCGGGTCACACCTGTCGGGGTGCGCTGGGAGGACCTGCCGCCGGTCGACGCCGTGGTCATCAGTCACAACCACTTCGACCATCTGGACGCGCCGACGCTGAAGAGACTGCCGCGGCACACCCCGGTCTTCGCCCCCGCCGGCCTCGGCCGCTGGTTCCGCCGCCGGCTCTTCACCCGGGTGACCGAGCTCGACTGGTGGGAGGGCGCGGAGCTGGACGGCGTCCGCTTCGACTTCGTACCGGCCCACCACTGGTCCAAGCGGACGCTCGTCGACACCTGCCGCTCGCTGTGGGGCGGCTGGGTGCTCGGCGACCGGATGGGACGGTCCGTGTACTTCGCCGGCGACACCGGCTACGGCCACTGGTTCCGCGAGATCGGCCGCCGCCACCCCGGTCTCGATCTCGCGCTCCTGCCCATCGGCGCCTACGCCCCGCGCTGGTGGCTCAGCGATGTGCACACCGATCCGGAGGAGGCCGTGCGTGCCTTCGAGGATCTCGGTGCGCGGCACATGGCCCCGATGCACTGGGGGACGTTCGTCCTCTCGGCGGAACCGGTCCTCGAACCGCTCCTTCGGGTGCGCGCCGCGTGGGAGCGGACCGGCCGGCCGCGCGAGCAGCTGTGGGACCTGCCGGTCGGCGGGTCGCGGGTGCTGGCCGCGGGCTGACGGAACCGTCGCCGTCGCCGCGGGACGCGCCGCCGGCCCGTGGTTCGACCGGTGCGCCGCTCTCCCTACGCGTGCTGTCCCGACGAGCCCGACCGGTGCCCCTTCCGGCGCCACCGGCGCCACAGCGGCGGCGCCCCGCTGAGCACCACCGTCAGCGCCACCGCGACGACCACGCCCTTCCACGGTTCGTCGAACAGCGAGCCGCCGAGTATCCCGATCAGCTGGTACGTCGCCGCCCACGCCAGGCACGCCGGGATGTCGCCCCGCACGAACGAGCGCAGCGGCATCTTGGCCAGCAGACAGGCCAGCATCACCGGGATGCGCCCGGCCGGTACCAGCCGCGACAGCACCAGGACCGCCACGCCGTGGTCCTCCAGCTTGGTCTGCGCCTGTTCGAGGTGTTCCGGCGCGGCGCGGTCGCGGAGCGCGGCCAGCCAGCGCGAGCCGTTCTTGGACCGGACGCCGCGCTGCCCGAGCCAGTACAGCGTCACATCACCCAGGAACGCGGCGAACGACGCCACCAGGAAGACGAACAGCAGGCTCAGCGGCGACGTCTGATGGAAGGCCACCACCGCCGCGGAGCTGACCACCGCCCCCGTCGGCACCACCGGCACCAGGGCTCCCAGCGCCACCAGCAGGAACAACGAGGGATAGGTGACGGCCTGCTGGGTGGACTCCGGCGGCAGCTGGGCCACGAAATCCGACAGCTGCCCGAACAGCTCCGCGGCCTTCGAGCTCACCGCCTCGCCTCCGGTCTGACCCGCTCGCCGTGGCCGAGACGGTGCACGGCCACCTTCGGCGCGATCCGCGCCGACTTGCGGACGAACTCCTCGCCCGGGGCGTAGAACTCGTGCGGCCGGACGCCGTCCATCCCGATCGGCCAGTACGTGCCGTAGTGGACCGGCACCGCGGCGCCCGGCGCGAGGGAGACCAGCGCCTCGGCGGCCCGGCTCGCGTCCAGATGCCCCTGCCCGAGACAGGGACCCCAGCCGCCGACCGGCAGCAGGGCCACGTCGACGGGACCGACCTCGTCCGCCATCGAGTCGAAGAGTCCGGTGTCCCCGGCGAAGTACGTACGGGCCGCACCGGTGATCACATAGCCGAGCGCGGGCGACCGGTGCGGCCCGACCGGCAGCCGCCGTCCGTCGTGCAGGGCGGGCACCGCCCGCACCACCACGTCGCCCACCGGCACCTCGTCACCGGGGAGGACCTCGGTGACCGGCAGCCGCAGGCGCTTCAGGCCCGGCACGGAACGGCTCGCGCCCCGCGGCACGATCAGCGGGGTGCCCGGCGCGATCCTGGCCAGTGACGGCAGGTGCAGATGGTCGGAGTGCAGATGGGAGACGAGGACCGCGTCGGCGACGGCGGCCTCCGGCGGCGGCACGTCCCCGCGCCGCCTGCGCAGATGCGCGAGCCGGCGCACGAACAGCGGGTCGGTCAGCACCCGGACCCCGGAGTCCTCGACCGTGCAGGTGGCATGACCCCACCAGGTGACTTCCACCGGCACGCAGCGCCTCCTTCTGCCCACGTCGGCCCGTTGTGCGAACCACGAGGACCGTTCTGCGAACCCCTGCCCGTTTCGCGGGCGGGTACCCGTACGAGCCTATGGCCTGTCGTTCCCGGCAGGCCCGGGCGTCCCGGCGCACGAGCCCTCCGCCCGCTCCCGTCGCGCCCTCTGATGCGCCTTTGTGCGCGCTCCCTGGAGCCGGTCCGGTCGGAGTAGGGTCGGCGCGACCGCGGAGCGCAGGGGGATGTTGATGGATGCCTTACGAGTGGCGGCGATCGCCAGCCTGACGCCCCTCGAGGAGCTCGACAGCGACCCGTTCCTGGTGGACACCCGCAGCCAGCACGCGATGTGCGCCCGCTGGGCCGCCGACAAGGGCGGGGTCGTCACCCGGCAGCTGCTGTTCTACGGGCTGCGGCACGACCACTGCGGGCTGTGGGCCGATGTGGACGCCGGCGAGGTGGACCTCTTCGTCGCCCCCAACGACCGAGTACTGGAACGGGCGTTGACGTCGGTGCGGGATTTCGTCGCCGAGTGCGAACGCCGTGGCGTACGGCTGGAGACGGCGGGCCTGGACGAGCCCGTCTACGACGCGGCCATGAAGGCGGACGTCCATCGCAGGCTCTCCATGCCGACCGCCGGCTACAACGGCCGCTGACCCGCAGCCCCGGCCTGCGGGGACGCGCGAGCGGATCATGTCCGTCGCTGTGCCACGCTGGAGACCTGATCCAGGGGTGAGGTGGAAGCGGCGTGGTCGAAAGCCGATGGCGCAGGGCGGGGAGCACCCTGCTGCGAGTGGCCGCCGTGTGGATGGTCTCCACACTGACGATGCTGGCTCTCGCCGGGCTGCTGCCCGACTTCCGGCTCCAGTCCGAGGACGGCGAGAGCATCACCCGTACCGCGGTGACCGCCGCCTGGGGCGCGGGCGCCTTCGGTCTGCTCAGCGCGCTGGTGTGGCCGGTGGCGGTACGGGCGCTGCTGCTCGTACCGGCACTCCTGCTCGGCCTGTTGGTCTTCTTCCTCAACGGCTCCCTGCTGCTGCTCGCCCTCCGGCTGATCCCCGACGGCGGCGGAGAGGCGGCCCCCGAGACAGCGGTCCTCGTCGCCGCCGTGATGTCCGCCGTCGCCTCGGCGACCTCCACGGCGCTCGCCGTGCACGACGACAACGCCTACCGGCGCCGGCTCTCCCGGCTCGCCACCCGGCGCCGCCGAAGACGCGGTGAGGACGTCGGCCGTACCGCCGCCGACGGCACGGTCTTCCTCCAGCTCGACGGAGTCGGTCACGAGGTGCTCCAGCGCGCGGCCAAGGACGGAGTGATGCCGACCGTCGCCGAGTGGCTCGCCACGACGCACCGGCTGACCCCCTGGCGTACGGACTGGTCCAGCCAGACCGGCGCCAGCCAGCTCGCCATCCTGCACGGCAGCAACCACGACGTCCCCGCCTTCCGCTGGTACGAGAAGGACACCGGCCGGGTCATGGTCAGCAACCGGCCCGCCAGCGCGGCCGAGCTCCAGCGCCGTGCCATCGAGCGCACCGGCGACGGCGGGCTGCTCACCGTCGACGGAGCCAGCCGCGGCAACCTCTTCAGCGGCGGCGCCGACCAGCTCGCGCTGGTGCTGTCGATCGCGGCCAGGCGCGGCAAGGCGAACCGCTCCCGGGCCGGGTACTTCGCCTACTTCTCCGACCCCGCCAACGCCGTCCGCACGGCCGGCGCCTTCTTCGCCGAAGTGGTCCGCGAGATCCGCCAGTCGACGCGGGCCCGGCTGCGCGGTGACACACCGCGGATCGGCCGCGGCGGTCTGTACCCCTTCATCCGGGCGTTCGCGACCGTCGTGGAACGCGACGTCGTCGTCGCCGCGGTACTCGGGGACATGCTCGCCGGGCGCACCGCCGTCTACGCCGACCTCGTCGCCTACGACGAAGTGGCCCATCACTCGGGACCGCACAGCCGCGACGCGATGCAGGTCCTGGAGCGGCTCGACCGTTCGCTCGCCCTGATCGCCAAGGTCTCCGAGCACACCCCGCGCGGCTACCGGATCGTGCTGCTGTCCGACCACGGTCAGAGCCCGGGCCAGACCTTCGAGGGCGCCTACGGTCTCACCCTCAAGGACCTCGTCCGGGCCGGCTGCGGTCTGCCGGTGTCCCGGCGCGCCGAACGCTCCAGGAGCGGCGCGGAAGCGCGGGACGCGGCGCGCCACACCCTGCACACCGCTCTGCACCGGCCACTGGCGGAGGGGGACGAAGTCGCCGCACCGAGCTCCGAACCGATCGTGCTGGCCTCCGGCAATCTCGCACTGATCTCCTTCCCCGACGTGCCCGAGCGGCTCAGCCGGGAGGAGATCGACGCCCGCCATCCCGCCCTGCTGCGGACGCTCGCCGGCCACCCGGGCGTCGGGTTTCTTCTGGTGCGCAGCGAGAAGCACGGCTCGCTGGTCCTCGGCCCCGGCGGAGTGGAGATCCCGCTCGCGGAGCTGGACGACGACGGCCCGCTGGCGGTGTTCGGCGCCGGTGCGGCCGATGCCGTGCGCCGTACCGACTCCTTCCCGCACGTCGCGGACATCATGGTCAACTCGATGTACGACCCCGAGACGGGCACCGTCCACGCCTTCGAGCCACAGATCGGCTCCCACGGCGGCCTCGGGGGCGAGCAGTCCCAGCCCTTCCTGCTGTCGCCGCTGGAGCTGTCACCGCCCGTGAGCGGCGGCGCCGAACTGATCGGTGCGGAGCAGGTGCACGAGGTCCTGCGGCGCTGGCTGAACGAGTCCGAGGGGCCGCAGGTGCCGATCTCTCCCCTCGGCCGGACGGCGTCGCCCGGATAGCGTGGGCCGCTCCGTGGGGTCCACCGCGAGTGCCGATGTGGGGAGTGCCGCGTGCGTGCTGTCGTGTTCGAGGAGTTCGGGAAGCCGCTCGCCGTACGGGAGGTGCCCGCACCGGCGCCCGCGGAGGACGGCGCGGTGATCCGCGTCGAGGCGACCGGGCTGTGCCGCAGCGACTGGCACGGCTGGATGGGCCACGACGCCGACATCACGCTGCCGCACGTGCCCGGCCACGAACTGGCCGGTGTCGTCGAGTCGGTCGGCGCCGACGTCACCGACTGGCGCCCGGGGGACCGTGTCACCGCGCCCTTCATCTGCGCCTGCGGCCGCTGCGCCGCGTGCGCGCGGGGAGCGCAGCAGGTGTGCGAACGTCAGGAGCAGCCCGGGTTCACGCACTGGGGGTCGTTCGCGCAGTACGTGGCCCTCCGGTACGCCGACACCAATCTGGTGGCCCTGCCCGATGCGATGTCCTTCGCCACCGCCGCCGGTCTCGGCTGCCGGTTCGCGACCGCCTTCCGCGCGGTGGTGGGCCAGGGCCGGGTGCGGGCGGGGGAGTGGGTCGCGGTGCACGGCTGCGGCGGGGTGGGACTGTCCGCGGTGATGATCGCCGCGGCGTGCGGGGCACGGGTGGTTGCCGTCGACGTGTCGCCGACGGCTCTGGACCTGGCGCGGGCGGTCGGCGCCGAGGTCTGTGTGGACGCCTCCGCGCTGACCGGTGGCGTCGACGCCTCGGTCCCGAACGGTGGAGCGACCGGCGCCACCCCGAACGGTGGAGCGACCGGCGCCACCCCGAACGGTGGCGCGACCGGCTCCGCCACGGCCGCCGGCGTGGCCGAAACCGTCCGTGCGGCGACCGGAGGCGGCGCCCACCTCTCGCTCGACGCCCTCGGCTCCCAGGTGACGTGCGTGAACTCGGTCCAGTGCCTTCGCCGTCAGGGCCGTCACATCCAAGTGGGCCTGCTGCCCGATGGCGTACGGCTCCCGATGGACCGGGTCGTGCCGCTGGAGCTGGAGATCCTCGGCAGCCACGGCATGGCCGCCCACGACTACCCGGCGATGATGGCGATGGTCGCGTCCGGGGCGCTGCGCCCGGATCTCCTGGTGACGAAGGAGATCGGTCTGGACGCGGTCCCGGAGGCGCTCGCGTCGCTCGGCACCGCGCCCGGCAGCGGCGTGACGGTGATCCGGCCGCACGGGGTGTGAGAGCGGCGGCGGAGCCGTCCGTGCGGCCGGCCGGTGCACCCGTCCGGATCCGGCGTGTACGGGATTCGGGCTAACGGACGTCCCCCGGTGGAGGGGATCTCCGGCCGCGACGGCCGCGCCGCGGGCCCGCAGGGGTAGTGGAGGCCTGTCCAGGAAGGTCTCGCCCCATGAACCAGCCCGCGCCGTACACCGTCGCCCTCCGCGCCCTGGCGCGCAGGGCTGCGCCGATAGCGCTGGTGGCTCTCCTCGCCCTGTTGGGCATGTCCCTCGGACCCGGGGCGCAGACGGTGGCGGCGGGCGAACTCCGGCCGCCGGCCTCCGCGCCCGCCGACCCGACGAACCCGGGCCAGCCCGAGGAGGGCGACACCGGGTCCTCCGCGCCGAACCGCGCCCGCGCCTCGCTGCGGCCGCCGGGTGACGACGCCGGCGCGGGGCACGGCGGACGAGCCGTCAGGTGCCCCCAGCGCTTTCCGGACGGGCCTCCATGTGTTCCACCGGCCGTGCGCTGCGTGGTGCTGCGCTGCTGACCGTGCTGAGGACCCCCAGCACTGATCCGCACCACCACCCCCACACCACGCGAGGTGCACAGCCATGCCCATCGATCCGTTCGCCGCGCTCAGCGCCATGGTCCGCGCCGAGGCGGCCCGCACCGAGACCACGCACACCGTCGAGCCCACCGAGCGGCGCAGGCCCCCCGAGACCGAGTCCGAACCGGGGCCTGACGCCCGCCGCTCGCGCACCGACGACCGCACCGTCTGACGTTCACACCGCCCGACGCCCCTGCCACCGGCCCGTTTTGGAGCATCAGCAGATCATCAATACGATCCGCTGATGATCAATAGAAAACGGCTGGCGGCCGGGGCGTGCGGCCTGCTCGCCGCCCTCGCCGTCGGGCTCTTCCCGGCCGGCGCCGCCGCCGACGACGAACCGGCGGACAAGTCCCCCGAGGCAGCTCCCAAGGTCGAGTTGGTGCTCGACGTGAGCGGCTCGATGCGTGCCCGCGACATCGACGGCCAGACCCGTATGTCGGCGGCGAAGCAGGCCTTCAACGACGTACTGGACGCCGTGCCCGCCGAAGTCCGGCTCGGCATACGCACCCTGGGGGCCGACTACCCCGGCAAGGACAGAAAGGTCGGCTGCAAGGACACCAAGCAGCTCTACCCCGTTGGGCCGCTCGACCGGACCGAGGCCAAGACCGCGATCGCCACCCTCGCCCCCACCGGCTGGACGCCCATCGGTCCGGCGCTGCTCGGCGCGGCCGACGACCTCGAGGGCGGCGACGGCACCCGGCGGATCGTGCTCATCACGGACGGCGAGGACACCTGCGCCCCGCTCGACCCGTGCGAGGTCGCGCGCGACATCGCGGCCAAGGGCATCCACCTCGTCATCGACACCCTGGGACTGGTCCCGGACGCGAAGACCCGCGATCAGCTCAGCTGTATCGCGGAAGCCACCGGCGGCACCTACACCTCGGTACAGCACACCGACGAACTGTCCGACCGCGTCAACCAGTTGGTCGACCGCGCGGCCGAGCCCGTGGTCACCCCCGTCGCCACCCGGGGCGCGACACAGTGCGCGAAGGCCCCGCGGCTCGAACCCGGTCTCTACAGCGACCGGGAGACGTTCGGCCAGCACCGCTGGTACCGCGTGGACGTGCTGCCCGGCCAGGAACTGCGCGCCTCGGTGAGCATCGGCGCCGACCGTGCCGTCAACAACGACTACGGCGTCCTCATGCGTGCCGTCACCGTGCACGGCCGGGAGATCGTCCGCGGTTCGGAGGCGGGTGACGGACGCACCGACGTCATCTCCACCGGCCTGCGCTATCCGAAGCCCGAATCCGACGATGCCGACGACACGGACGACTCCAAGTCCGCCGCCGAGTCCGTCTGCCTGGAGGTCAGCAACGCCTTCGCCGCGGCCCCCGCGGTGAAGACCACGCCCGGTATGCCCGTCGAGCTCACCGTCGACATCGTGGACGCGCCCGACGAGTCGTCCGACGTCGCCGCCTTCGGTCTCGGCCGCGGCTGGTGGCTCCTGGCCGTCCTCGCGCTCACGGGCCTGCTGGCCGGAGTGCTGTGGGGCTGGATCTCGCGCTGGCGCGTCGCCGTTTGGAGGACCAACTGATGCGTATCGCACGCGCACTGACGATTGTGCTGCTCGCCGCAGCCGCACTGAGCGGTACGGCGGGTGCCGCCCTCGCCGATGACCCGTCGGCGTCCCCGAGCGACGGCGCGAGCGGGGCGGGGCCGACCGAGGCCGGTACCGGTTTCCGTGACGCCACCGCGATCGAGCAGGGGCAGCCCGCCACCGCCACCGCGTCGGCGGGCGACTATCTGTACTGGGTGTTCCCGGCGGACGCGGGCCACCGGGCCACGGTGAAGGCCACCGTCACCCTGCCCGAGTCGGCGACCCGGACCGGTTCGTCCACCTGGCGGCTCGATGTGTACGACGGGCTGCGCCGGCGCCAGGCCTGTATGTACGGCATGCAGACCCGGGCGGCCGCGAAGCACGCGGCGACCGTGGAGCTGTCCTGCACGCTGCGGACCGTCCGTTCCTGGGCTGAGCCGTGGGACAACGATCCGCTGCCCGGCAGTTACTACGTCCGTCTGACCGTGACCGAGCTCCCCGAGGAGGACCTCGGACTGCCGGTCCGCGCCGAGGTCCGTGCGGACGTGTCCGACGTGGGCGGCGCCTCCGCCGTGGACGGCTCACTCGCCGCTCCGCTGGTGGCGGGCGCGAAGACGGCCGACGAGGCGGGCGAACCGAAGCAGGCGGGTGTTTTCGCTGAGCCCGAGGACGGCTGGTCCTCCGGCTGGTGGTCGGACCGCTGGATCTGGACGGTCGCGGGCGGGCTGCTCTGTGCGCTCGGCGCGATCGCCGGATACGCGCTGACCCGGGGCGCGGGCCGTCCCTCCGGCGTACCGCCGACCGCCTGACACACGGGGGCGGGGGGGGGGCGCCCGCCCCCCCCCCCCCCCCGCCCACCCCCCCGCCGCACCCCCCCCGGGGGCGGGCCCCGGGGCAACCCCCCCCGGGGGGC
>NZ_JBHXSL010000008.1:0-91476 GCF_042714725.1 Streptomyces sp. NPDC058685 | reverse complement strand
CGGGCTACCCGCCCCCCCCCTCACCCGGGGGGGGGTGGGGGGCCCCCGGCCCCCCCCTCGCCCACGGACTACGCGACGACGACACGCAGCGCGGTGCCGTCCGCGTCGACTACGCCTCCTGGAGCGCGACGAGCTGCGCGGCCAGCGTCTCCTTCGACTGGAACGTCGCGCCGAGCAGGGCGACATGCTTCCAGTGCAGGGTCCCGTCCCCGGCGACGACGAACACCGCGCGCCGCAGCCCGATCCCCGGGGCCGCGACCCCGAACGCCCTGGAGACGGCCCGGTCGGTGTCCGCGAGCAGCGGCATCCGCAGCCCGTGCTTGCGCGCGAACGCCTCGTGGCTGTCCACCCCCTGGGGGCTGATCCCCCACACCTCGGCGCCGCACTCCGTGAACGACTCCAGACCGCTGGAGTACGAACACAGCTGCTTGGTGCAGACGGTGGTGTCGTCCCCGGGGTAGAACGCGAGCACGAGCGGCCGCCCCCGCACGGCGGAGAGCGAGAACTCACGCCGCTCGAAGGCGCCGTCCACGAGCACGCCTCCGGGGAGGGTGAAGTCGGGGACGGGCTTGCCGGGTTCAGGTGACGCTGCCAAGGGAACTCCTGCGGCTACGGGTACGGACGGAGGGGGTACGTGCTGCGCGGCGGCCCCTGGCGCCCCCCGGGGGCGGACCGCACACCCAGACAGTCCACGCCGACGAGGGGTCCGGATGGAAGACCAGGCGGCGATCGTGGCCGGGTTGCAATCGAAGACCGTCGGCAGCGCCGATGAGGTGGAACGCCAGCCGGGCGCCATCGGGGAACAACTCCCGTAACGCGTCGGCCGGTACGTCCCGGTCGTCGGCAAGCGTACTGACGTCCACGAAGAAGGCCGTGAACCCCTCGCCCACGCGCTCACGCAGCGCATGAGCGAGGGCGGGCAGGGTGCTCCGCGCCAGCCGCCCGCTCACGGCGATCCACACCTGAGGCCCGTCCGTGGCCAGTACCCGTACCCGTACCGTCGCTCGCATGTGCGCCCCCAGTACCCGGGTGATCCGCGCACCGCCGGTGGGCGCGCCGTCACCGTTGTCTTCGGAGCGGAAAGGGCATCGGATTGCTCGGGCCGCCGACCTTTCCCCACGCCGGTCCCGCGCCTCCGCCTCCGGTCACCAGCCGGTCAGCAGCAGGTGGTTGAGCAGCAGGGCCGGCAGCGCCTGGGCGACGAGCCAGCCGCGGGGACGAGGGAGGAACGCACAGGCCGGCAGCAGCCACAGGGCGAAGGGGAGCCAGATGCGTTCCGTCTCGGCCTTGCTCATTCCGGACAGGTCGGCGACCAGCAGGGCGAGGACGGCGGCGGCCACGAGGAACGCGAGACGGGCGTCGGCGAAAGGGGCGCCGGGCTGGGTGAACGCACCGCCGCGGCGCCGGAGGAGCAGGGCGCCGGTCCGCCGCAGACCCGCCGCCGTCGCCAGACCGGTGATGAGCACCGCGCACGCCAGGTTGCCCCACACCCAGTAGCCGTAGGGACGGATGCCGCCGGCGCCCTGGTAGTAGCGCGTGACCAGCATGTCGTACGCCTCCCACCAGGAGAACCCGGCGAGCGTGAACGCGGCCGGGACCACCGCCAGTCCCGCCAGCAGCGCCACCGGCAGTCCGGGGCGCTCCCGGATTCCGCGCCGGCCGAGCACCAGCACCGCCGCCGCGATCAGGGCGAAGAGCGTGAGGCCGTACGAAAGACAGCAGGTCAGACCGAACAGCAGACCCGACGCCGCCGCCCGCAGCACCGAGCGCCTCGTGACCGCCAGCGCCAGCAGCGCCACCGCCCACGCCGCCACCGCCGCGAAGTACGCGTCGGCCGAGGTGCCCATCCACACCGCGGCCGGGGCGAGGACGAGGAACGGCGCGGCCCTGCGAGCGAGTGACTCGTCGGCCAGGGCGCGGATCGTCACCAGCACGGCCACGCAGGCCGTCGCCCCGACGGTGATGCACCACACCCCGGCCCAGGTCCCGCCGCCCAGCCCGACACGGTCGAGCAGCACGAAGGTGAGCGTGGCGCCGGGCGGGTGGCCGGCGACGTGGGCGGGCCAGTTGTCGGGGGAGCCGATCAGGATGTGCGAGGTGAAGCCCCGCAGGGCCGCCGGGATGTCGTGGAAACGGTCGACGACCCGGAGGTACTCGTGGCGGGTGGTGAGCCGGGCGGCGATGCCCCGGTGCCACCCGTCGATCAGCGCGAGGGCGAAGATCCAGGCCGTCGCCGTGGCCCACGTCAGGGGGAGCAGCGCCCGCCAGGGCAGACGGGCCGCGAGCGTAGGGCCGTACGCCACGGTGGCGATCGCCACGAGGACGGCCGCCGGTGTGCCTGGGCCGACGTGGGGTCCCCAGGACGCCAGCAGCGGGGGCCAGTTGACGAGCAGCGTCCCGCTGGTCCCCTGGATGTGGTGGCCGACCAGAGCCGCCGCGGTCACGAGCAGCACGGCGGCCCCGGCGGCGTACAGGTCACGGCGGCGGCCGCGGGCCGCGGCGGAGCGTGCGGCGTCGGGCTCGGCGGGGGGCGGGGTGTGGATCACACCGGCACGCTAGGCCGCGAGACCGCTCCAGGGACCGCCGTCCGGGCCGATGTCAGCGTTTCGTCATGGGTCGCGCACCCGTTCGCGGGGTGGTCCCGGCCTACCGTCGGGACATGCCCGCCCCCGACGCCCCACGGCTTCCCTCCTCGCCCGGCTTCTGGCGCAGCCCTCTGCGCGGCCCCTGGTTCACCTCGGTGCTGGGCCTCGTCCTGCTCGTCGGCATCACCGTGCTGTTCGTGACGGGCCTGGTCTCGTACGCCGCGTACAACCCGGATCTGTCGCCGGTGAACGACACGACGCCCGACAAGGGCATCCTCGGCTTCTACCTCTTCTCCTGGCCGACGGACCCGCACTGGCTGTACCGGCTCAACCAGGGCGTCCACGTCACCCTCGGCATCACGGTGATCCCCGTCCTGCTCGCCAAGCTGTGGTCCGTGGTGCCGAGGCTGTTCGCGCTGCCGCCGGCCCGCTCGCTCGCCCACGCCCTCGAACGGATCTCGCTGCTGCTCCTGGTGGGCGGGGCGCTGTTCGAGTTCGTGACCGGTGTGCTCAACGTCCAGCTCGACTACGTCTTCCCCGGCTCCTTCTATCCGCTGCACTTCTACGGAGCGTGGGTCTTCTTCGCCGCGTTCATCGCCCACGCGCTGCTGAAGACGCCCACGGCGCTGCGCAATCTGCGGCACCTGCGGGAGGAGAAGAACGACCTGGTGTCTCCGCGCCCGGCCGAGCCGACCGTCTCCCGGCGGGGCGCTCTGTGGTTCGTCGGGGGCGGCTCGCTGCTGCTGTTCGCGACGACCGTGGGACAGAACTTCGACGGCCTGCCGCGGCGCACCGCCCTCCTCGCACCGCACGGCGGCGCCGACCCCGGCAGCGGCCCGAACGGCTTCCAGATCAACAAGACCGCGCGGTACGCCGGGATCGTCGCGACGGAGACCCACGAGGACGCGTGGCGACTCGTCGTGACGGGACGCTCGGGCACCGTCCGCCTCAGCCGTGACCGGCTGCTCCAGCTCCCGCTGCACAGCGCCGCGTTGCCCATCGCCTGCGTCGAGGGCTGGTCGACCTCGGACCAGTGGTGGCGCGGGGTACGGCTGCGCGACCTCGCGGCGCTCGTCGGTCACGACGGCGACCCGCCCGACGTGTTCGTCGAGTCCCTCCAGCGCAGCGGCGCCTTCCGGCGGGCCGCCCTGCGTGCCAACCAGGTGGCCGACCCGCGTTCCCTGCTCGCCCTGTACGTCAACGGCGAGCAGCTCTCGCCCGACCACGGCTACCCGGCGCGCATCATCGTGCCCGCGGCTCCCGGTGTGCTGAACACCAAGTGGGTGGCCCGGATGACGTTCGGAGACCTCTGATGCTTCCGCCGTTTCGGCGCGTTCCCCTCGGCAGCCCCGTACAACTGCTGCTGCTCACCTGCTCGTTCGCCCTCGCCGCCTATGCGGGTGTGCGGCTGCTCGCGGACGACTGGCTGGGCGTCGCCCTCTGGTTCGTGGGAGCGGCGCTGCTGCACGATCTCGTGCTGCTGCCCCTGTACTCGGTCGCCGACCGGGCACTCGTCCGAAGGCTCGGGGCCTTCCGGCGCCGGGAGTGGGTCCCGTACGTGCGCGTACCGGCGGCCCTCTCCGGGCTGCTTCTGCTCGTGTGGTTCCCGCTGATCAGCGGGACGGCGGAGGCACGCTACCGGTCCGCCACCGGGCTTCCCCCGGACGTGTTCCTCGCCCGCTGGCTCCTGATCACGGCCGTCCTCTTCGGCGGCTCGGCGCTGCTCCTGGTGCTGCGGCCGTGGTTGCGCAGGGAGACGAAGCACCGTCCGCCGGCCGTCCACTGACCGGTCGGCTCCCAGCCCTGTGCGTACCGGAGCAGCGCGCGTGTGCCGAGCCGCGCCCAGGGAAACAGGGTGTCGGTTCCGGCGGTGTCGCCGACGCCGACGACCTGCACCCGGGCGCGTTCGTCGATGTCCGACGGGACGGTCTCGGCGATCAGCAGACCGCCGGGGCGCAGGAGTCCGGCCATCCGGTCCAGCAGGGCGATCGGGTCGCCGCCGATGCCGACGTTGCCGTCCATGAGCAGAGCCGTGCCCCAGCGGCCCGCACCGGGCAGCGGCTCGAAGACCGAGCGCCGCAGGGCCTGACCGCCGAGCCGCACGGTGTTTTCGACGGCGGCCTCGCTGACGTCGATACCGAGGACGGCCCGTCCCCGGGCGGCGAGTTCGGCCACCAGCCGCCCGGGCCCGCACCCCACATCGAGCACGGCTTCCTCGCACCGGTCCAGCACGCTCCGGTCGACGGCGTCGGCGCGGGCGCACCAGCGTTCCACTTCCAGCGGCAGCAGCGATCCGTCGGCGCGGCGCAGGAACAGCGGGCCGCGGCCGGCGCGCAGGGCGGCGGCGTAGGGGTCGGCGGTCGCCCAGGGGAGGGCGGTGGCGGGAGGCGCGCTCATCGGGGTGGCGCCGGTCGCGGGTGCGGGTGCGGGGCCGGCTCGGAGCCGGCGTCCGGTCGGCCGTACGGTGCGGACTCCGACCCCGTGATCGCTGTTCCTGTCGGGGCCGACGCGACTGCCACGCACCGCGCCAGCCGGGCCGCGAACCGGCCGTGCGGGGCCAGCGCGGCGACGGCTTGCGCGTCGGCGGCCGTATCGACGTCCCGCAGGCACGGGAGGTCGCGCACCCGCAGCCCGGCGGCGACGAGCCGGTCCCGTTGGACCGCCCCCGTCTCGGCGGTCGACATCGGCACGCCCCGCAGCAGGGCGGGATCGGGGCGCGCCAGGCCGAGGGCCCAGAAGCCGCCGTCCTGGGCCGGGCCGAAGTGGGCGTCGCAGTCGGTGAAATCGACGCTGAGCAGCTCGGGCGTCACCTGCGGGGTGTCCATGCCGATGAGCAGCGCCGGACCGCCGCAGCCGGCGAAAGCCTCCGCCAGCCGCTCGTCGAGCCCGCCCGCACACTGCGGTACGACATCGAAACCGGCAGGCAGCCAGGGGCCGGGGGAGCCGTCGAGGACGAGGACGCGCCGGGAGGCGGGCGTGGCCGCCACGGTGTGCAGGGTGTCGGCGAGGGCCGCCTCGGCCAGCTCCGCCGCCTCCTGCGGTGTGAACGGCGGAGTCAGCCGGGTCTTGACCCGTCCCGGCCGCGGCTCCTTGGCGATGACGAGGAGTGTGGTCAACGGACGGTTCCTCCTGGAGATGCGACGCCGCCCGAGTGCACGGGGGTCTCGCCCAGCACGCGGCTCATGTCCCGTACGGCCTGCCAGGTCCCGCGCCAGGTGCCGGTCACCTTCGAGGCTCCGGTGCGCGGCAGGTACGGCACGTCGTGCTCGGCGATCCGCCAGCCGGCGTCGGACGCGCGGACGACCATCTGGAGCGGATAGCCGCTGCGCCGGTCGGTGAGACCGAGGGCGAGCAACGGCTCCCGGCGGGCGGCGCGCAGCGGGCCGAGATCGTGCAGACGCAGTCCGGTGCGGCGGCGCAGTATCCGGGAGAGCGCGAGGTTGCCCGCCCGGGCGTGCGCGGGCCAGGCGCCCCGGCCCTGCGGACGCCGTCGGCCGAGCACCAGGTCCGCCTCGCCGTCGCGTACTTCGCGGACGAAGGGGACGAGGAGCGACGGGTCGAGGGAGGCGTCGCAGTCGCAGAAGCACACCACGTCGGCGGTGGCGGCGGTCAACCCGGTGTGGCAGGCGGCGCCGAAGCCCCGGCGCGGCTCGTGCACGACGGTGGCGCCGCACGCGCGGGCGACGGCGGCCGAGCCGTCGGTGGAACCGTTGTCGACGACGATGGCGCGCCAGCCCGGTGGAATCCGTTCGAGCACCCAGGGAAGGGCCTCGGCCTCGTTCAGGCAGGGCAGCACCACATCGACGTCCGAAGGTGTTGTGGTCACGGCTTCACCCTACGAACGCGAACCGGGCATACCGGACTCCCGCTCCTTACGAAACGCGGACGTCGGAGGCCGGCGTGCCGTTCACCGGCGCCGCGGTGCCAGGCTGGGGGCATGCAGCAACAGCCGTACGAGTCCCAGGGCACGCAGGCAAACGACGGGTCCACTGGGGCGCGGGCAGTCGACGAGTCCGTGGGGGCGCAGGCCGCCGACCGGGCCTCCCGGGTCCTCGGTGGGTCCCTCCGGGTCCTGGTCGTCGACGACGATCCGACCGTCGCCGAGGTCGTCGCCGGGTATCTGGACCGCGCCGGTTATGTCGTCGACCGCGCCGACGACGGTCCGACGGCCCTCATCCGCGCCGCCTCGCACCGGCCGGACCTGGTGGTGCTCGACCTGATGCTGCCCGGTATGGACGGCCTGGAGGTCTGCCGGAGGATCCGCGACCGGGGCCCCGTGCCGGTCATCATGCTCACCGCCCGCGGTGACGAGGACGACCGCATCCTGGGGCTGGAGGTCGGCGCCGACGACTACGTCACCAAGCCCTTCAGCCCCCGCGAACTGGTGCTGCGCGTCGAGTCGGTGCTGCGCCGCAGCGGGCCAGCGGCCGGACAGCGGCTGGGGGCGGCCGGCCTGACCGTCGACCCCGCGGCCCGCCGCGCCACCAGGAACGGAACCGAACTCGCCCTCACTCTCCGGGAGTTCGATCTGCTCTGCTTCTTCCTGCGCAACCCCGGGCGGGCCTTCAGCCGCGAGGACCTGATGCGCGAGGTGTGGGGCTGGGACTTCGGCGACCTGTCGACCGTCACCGTCCACATCCGACGGCTGCGCGGCAAGGTCGAGACCGACCAGGCCCGGCCCCGTCTGATCCAGACCGTGTGGGGCGTGGGCTACCGCTTCGACCCCGCCGCCGAGGAGAACTGACCGTGCGCGACACCCTGCTCATCGCCCTGTACGCCTTCGCCGGTGCCGCGGCCACCGGTCTTGCCGGAGCGGGCCTCCTGCGCCTGATCCGGCGCCGCTCGCTCACCGCCTCGCTCGCCGTCGTCGCGGCGGTCGGCGTCGTCGCGATGCTCGCGGGCACACTCGCCGTCGCCTGGGCGATGTTCCTGTCGCCGCACGACCTGACCGTCGTCACGACCGTCGTCGCGATGGCGGCCGTCGTCTCCCTCGCCACCGCGCTGCTGCTGGGCCGCTGGGTCGTCGCCCGCAGCCACGAACTCGCCGTGGCCGCACGCTCGTTCGGCGACGGAGGAGACTTCGCGGCCCCCGACGGCCCGGCGACCGCCGAACTGGAGTCCCTGAGCCGCGAACTCGCGGCCACCAGCGCCCGGCTCGCCCGGTCCCGTGAGCGGGAACGCGCCCTGGAGGCTTCCCGGCGCGAACTCGTCGCCTGGATCTCGCACGACCTGCGCACCCCGCTGGCCGGTCTGCGCGCCATGTCGGAGGCCCTGGAGGACGGCGTCGCCGCCGACCCCGACCGCTATCTGAAGCAGATGCGTACCGAGGTCGAACGCCTCAACGACATGGTCGGGGACCTCTTCGAACTCTCCCGCATCCAGGCCGGGACCCTGCCCCTGATGCCCACCCGGATCTCCCTGTACGACCTGGTCGGCGACGCGCTGGCCGGAGTCGACCCGCTCGCGCGGCAGCACGGCGTACGGCTGGTCGGCGGCCGCATCGAGCCGGTACCGGTGGAGGTGGACGGCAAGGAGATGAGCCGGGTCCTGGGCAACCTCCTGGTCAACGCCATCCGCCGGACCCCGGCCGACGGCACGGTCGCGGTCTCGGTGGAACGTTCCCCCGAGGGCGTGGTGCTGTCGGTGTCGGACGGCTGCGGCGGCATCCCCGAGGAGGATCTGCCGCGCGTCTTCGACACCGGCTGGCGCGGCACCCACGCACGGACGCCCCCGGCCGGCGCGGGCCTGGGCCTTGCCATCGTCCGGGGGATCGTGGAGGCGCATCAGGGCCGGGCCGGCGTACGCAACATCCCCGGCGGCTGCCGCTTCGAGGTCGTGCTGCCCGCCGCCTCCTGACACGGACGATCCCGCCGGGCCCTACGCCTGCCGCATCCCGGCCCGTGCGAACTCCGCCATGCCATCCGCGAATCCGACCTCCGGCCTCCACCCCAGCTCGTCCCGCAGCCGCGAGGAGTCAGCGGTGATGTGCCGGACGTCGCCGAGCCGGTACTCCCCGGTGACGACCGGCTCGGGCCCGCCATGGGCGGCGGCCAGCGCCCGCGCCATCTCGCCGACGGTGTGCGGGTCACCGCTGCCGGTGTTGTACACGGCGAGAGCCCCGGGGGCGGTCTCCGCCTCCAACGCCACCAGGTTGGCCGCGGCCACGTCCCGGACATGCACGAAGTCCCGCCGCTGCCGCCCGTCCTCGAACACACGCGGAGCCTCGCCCCGGGCGAGTGCCGAGCGGAAGAAGGAGGCGACACCGGCGTACGGGGTGTCGCGCGGCATTCCCGGCCCGTAGACGTTGTGATACCGCAACGCCACAGCCGATCCGCCGGTACAGCGGGCCCAGACGGCGGCCAGATGCTCCTGGGCGAGCTTGGTCGTCGCGTACACGTTCCGCGGATCGGCCGGGGCGTCCTCCCCGACCAGCCCGGGGGAGAGACCTTCCCCGCACACCGGGCAGGTGGGCTCGAACCGCCCCGCGTCGAGATCGGCGACATCCCGCGCCCCGGGCCGTACGACTCCGTGCAGCGGGCACACGTACCGCCCTTCCCCGTACACGACCATCGACCCGGCGAGCACGAGCCGCCGTACACCGGCCTCGGCCATGCCGGCGAGCAGCACGGCGGTGCCGAGGTCGTTGCGCGACACGTACTCGGCGGCGTCGGCGACCCCGTTGCCGAGCCCGACCATCGCGGCCTGATGACACACGGCATCCACCCCGCCGAGCGCCCGCCCGACGGCCGCGGGATCCCGCACATCGGCTCCGGGATCCGCTCTGACGTCGAACACGACAGGCTCGTGCCCCCGCTCCCGGAGAGCATCGACGACATGGGACCCGATGAACCCGGCACCGCCGGTGACCAGTACACGCATACGGCCACGCTAGCTCCGCCGGGACGGTGCGCCGGGGTGCGGCGGCCGTACGTCATGACTCCGTAAGACGGGGACGCGGGTCGCTCCCACTGGGGTCCCCTGCCTGCGTCGCCCTTCCACCCCTGGCGGTGACCTGAGCAGACGGCGCGCACCATTACCCCCGACGTAATCGACCACCCCCGCCCCCGCCCGGCACCCTTGCGGTACCGGAACTCGGGCGGCGCACTCCGTCCGAGCTCCGGGTCCCCCGCAGGCCCTACGACCTCGATGGAGGCTGATTCGTCATGTCCGCAACTCTGCTCGCCGGTATCTCCCGCACCACCGAACCGCGGACCATGCTGCGCCGGTTCCTCGCGCTCGACGCCCTGGTGACCGGGGTCAACGGGCTGGCGTACGCCGTGGCTTCCGGACCCCTCGGGCGATTGCTCGGGGTCGACGCCGGGGTGGTGCTGGGGCTCGGGGTTTTTCTCGTCGTCTACGGGGGCGGGGTCGGGTATCTCGCCTCGCGGCCGCAGCCACCGGCCGCCGCCGTGACGTTCGTCGTCGAGGCCAACCTCGCGTGGGCGGTCCTCAGCATCGCCGCGCTCGCCCTCTGGCTGGAGCCCAGCACCGCCGGTGCCGTGTGGATCCCGTTGCAGGCGATGACCGTCGCCGCCTTCGCCGTACTCCAGTGGTCCGCCCTGCGTGTCATGTCCAGGGACTGACGGCCAGGGACTGACGGCCGGCACCTGACGGCCAGGAACTGATCAGCCCTCAGGGCGTCAGGGACTGGAGATACTTCACCGTCGCCGGGTCCGCCGGGAGCAGGGTTTCGATGGCCAGTTCCGCGACCGTCACGTCCATCGGGGTGTTGAACGTGGAGATCGTGGACACGAACGACAGAACGCGGCCCTCGTGCTCGATCCGCAGCGGCAGGGCCAACACAGGCGCGGGCGCCGGGTCGGCCGGGGGCGGCTCGGTGGCGGGTGGGTCCGGAACGGGGTAGGCCGCGACCTCGTCGTAGAGCTCGCGCAGTTCCGTGGAGCGGGCCAGGGCGATCTGGCGTTCCATCTGGGCCAGCAGATGGCCGCGCCACTCCCGCAGATTGCGGATCTTCGGGGCCAGCCCTTCGGGGTGGAGCGTGATCCGCATGGCGTTCAACGGGGGCGTGAGCAGGTGCTCGGGGAGGCCGTCCAGCAGCATCGCGATGCCGCGGTTCGCCGCGACCACGGTGTAGGTGCCGTCCACGATGATCGCCGGATAGGGCTCGTATCCGTGCAGCAGCTGTTCCAGCCCTTCGCGCAGGGCCGCGAGCGACGGGTCGTCAAGAGAGGTCTCGGCGTACCGGGGCGCGTAACCGGCCGCCAGCAGAAGGGCGTTGCGCTCCCGTACGGGCACCTCCAGGTGTTCCGCGAGGCGCAGGATCATCTCTTCGCTCGGGCGCGAGCGGCCCGTCTCGATGAAGCTGATGTGGCGGGCCGAGGAGTCGGCGCGCAGGGCCAGCTCCAGCTGGCTCACCCGGCGGCGCTCCCGCCAGCCGCGCAGCAGTGGTCCTACTCCTGTGCCGGGCGCAACAGTTGCCATACCGGAACCGTAGTACGGCGGACGGGCGGGAGGCGGGCGCCTCCGTCAGCCGCGCGCCTCGCCCAGCAGGGACGCCAGCCCGCTGTCGATGTCGATGGTCCGCGTCTCCAGCTCGGCGGGCACGGTCGCGTACGAGTGCAGTAAGAAGTGACGCAGCCGGCCGGTCGCGAACCGCAGCAGCGCCACCCCCTCGGGAGAGCGCAGCTCGACCATCGTCTGGGTGCGTCCGCACGGCCAGACGTGCACATCGCCCGTGCCGGACGGGGTGTGCAGGCCGGCGTCCAGCAGACCGCGGGCAAAGGTCCAGGTCACCGTGGTGCCGCTGAGGGAGACCGCCGCGGGGAAGACCATCCGGACGGCCAGTGGATCATCGGCGCGGTAGGTCAGGGTGACCGGCAGGGGGGCGGGCTGCGGGGCGTCGCTGATGAGGTGGGCCGGCACGGACTGTTCGACGGTCGGGAACATCGGCATCGCTCCTCTGCGGGTGCTGCGGCTGGTGGCTGTTCAGCTCCTCATGCCTCTACGACGCAGCGGGGGTCCCTGCCACTTCTCGACACCGGCACTGTCCAATGTGACCTGTGTCACATGACGTGAGGGTGGAGCGGCCGGGCAAGGAGAAGCCCCGGCCAGACGGGGGTTCTGGCCGGGGCGGCAAAGGGGCGGTGGGCACGTCCGTGCGCGCATCCGCTTGTAGATGAACGGTAAACCATCGTAGACGGTTCCCGCACGTGGTTCCGCTGAGACGGGAGTGACGTCTGTTACTGCGCTCCGGCCCGCGGTACCACCGTCGCGAGGACGGAGGGCAGGGGGTACCAGTCGGCCGACACCACGCTCGCGCCGCGTCCCGCCAGCAGGCCGACCCGGTCACGCGCCTGTGTCTCGGTCGGGTTCGTGCCGTCGATGGCGGGCGCCACGTTGTGCGCGTCCGTCATCACGACGAGATACCTGTTGCGCTGGTACCAGGCCGTGTCGATGGTCCCGCCGGAGTAGGTCCCCGCGTCCCCGTCGAAGAGGACGAACCACGGACGGATGGTCGTGTCCGCGTACCGCGTGCGCGGATCGCCGGCGGCCGCGCCGTGCACCGCCGGGAAAGCGGCCGCGTCGCGCAGCCGGCCCGCCGCCGCGAGGGACCTGAGGTGCGTCGCGTACTCGCGGTCGGTCCACAGGGTGTCGAGCGGGTTGCTCTCCTCCACCGTGCCGGGAATCAGCTCGATCACGAACTTGCCCGCGAGCGCGGACCGCGTCGGCCAGCCGTTCGTCCGCACCGCGGTGTCGAGGTCCGGCTGTCCGCCCGCGAGGTCCGCCGGCCGGTACAGCGCGTCACCGAGCCGGGCCGTGAGGAGGGCGTCGAGGGCGGCGGGGCCGCGCCCGTTCTGCCCCTGGAAGCCGTCCTTCATCTCGATCTTGACGAGGATGGGACGGTGGCCCGGGTGGGCGTCGTGCCAGGCCCTCATGTCGGACAGGCACCCGCCGAGGTCCTGGTTTCTCGCCTTGGTCCGCAGCTGGGCCGCCGTCGCGGCGTTCTCGCAGTTGTTGTCGTTGCCGAGCGGGTTGCTGTGCGAGACCCGCCAGGAGCGCCCGAACACATTGGTCCACACGTCGAGTTCGAGCATGCCGGCGCCGGAGTCGAGCGCATCCGCGAAGTACCCGTACTTGGTCTTCTCGTACGCGTTGTGCACACCGACCCAGGTCGCCGAGGAGTACGGCAGCTGCCCCGGGTCCGCCGCCCGGTCCGTGGCCGCCCGGGCCGGTGCGAGAGCGACGCCGAGCAGACCGGCCGCGACCGCTGTCGTCACGGCCGCGCGCGAGAGCTTCCCCATGGTGGGTTCCCTGCCTCTGTGTCGGTGGCGTCGACGACGCCGGTTCGATCAAGTCGAGGGAAGGTTAGGGGAGTTGAGTGAACCGTGGGGAGACTGGACTCGGCCGTTGAAGGCGTTGAAGGCGTTGAAGGCATGGAAAGCGGGGATCGGGGGAGCGGCGAGGGCGAGGCCCCTCGGCCTCACCGCGAACCGGTCCCCGCCGGTGCGGCGTGCCGGCCCGCCTCCGCCACATACGGGGACCGCAGCGCGCGGGAGAGCTGTACGAGGCGCTCGCGCCCCGGACTCAGCGCCGCCGTCAGGGCGTCGGCGCCGGCCGGTCCACGCTCGGCCGCCTCCGGTTCCGTGCCGCGGCGGCGCTCCTCCACCGCGGCCACCACCATCGCGGCGACGCCCACCACATGGGCCTGCCCGGCCGGTACACCACTGCCGGTCGCCGTCTCGTACGCCCGCTGCCGTACGAGATCGTCCAGATGCGGCTGGAGCCTCAGGAGCTCGTCGTGGATGGCGGTCTCGCGGACGGTCAGGCGCAGTTCGGGATCCGACCACCAGGCGACCTGCGGCAGAGGGGTGTGGTCGCCGGGGGTGGAACGCAACTGCCGCCACAGCGCGCCGAGTCGGGTGTAGCTGATCCACGCCCGGCACACGTCGCTGACCTGCGGCCCCAGCAGCGGAAGCAGGAAACCGACGGTCGTGATCAGTCCGCCGGCGGCGGCCATCGGCGGTGCCACCGTCGTACTGAGGGCGTCCCAGTCGTGCCCCGCCCACCGGGCGAAGACCGCGGTCAGTTTGGTGAGACCGAAGAACAGATTGAACAGGAACCCGACGACGAGCACGATGAGCCCCAGGCGGAGCCACTGACCGACCTCACGCGCCCAGCGCAGACACATGGCGGTGGTCACCGCGGCGGACACGATGTGCGCCGCGAGATAGATCACGATCATCTCGCGGACGAAGGGGGTGTTCGCGTAGTACGTGTCCAGGTCCCGCAGCCGCTCGACCGGGGCGTCCCCCAGGGCGAAGAGCACGGGCAGTGCGACGACGGCCGCCGCGTACGCGGTGATCCAGATGTACGAACTGCGCCGGACCACCTCCTGCGGGCCGCCTCGCCAGTTGACGATGAGCACCAGGCACGCGCAGCTGAAGGCGCACATGATGCAGTAGACGAGCGGGCCCGAGAAGTTCGGGGTGTCGGTCAGCCGGTTGACCGCGGTGATGGTGGGCGGGGCGGCGAAGAAGAAGCAGATGGCCGCCGTGAAGAGCAGGAAGTGGACAGAACGCACCAGCGGATCGCGCCAACCGCGCCACAGGGACGGCAGTTTGGTGATGAACGCGATGCCCAGCGCGATGGCCGGAAGGTAGTAGTCGGAGTTCCTCATGGGGGTCAGGTCCGGCGTCGGCCGAGCGACTGCTGGATGCGCTCCGCCAGTTCGTTGCGCGGCGCGGCGGTGGCCGTGCCCTCCAGCCAGCCCCGCAGATGGGTCCCGAGCTCCAGCCCGAAGGTCTCCGCCTCGGTCTCCTCCGCCTGCCGGAAGTCCGTCCGCGCCGCCAGGTTCTGCACGGTGGCATCGATGTCGGCGCCGTCCGTGACGAGGCGCGCCGCGACCGACGTGCCCCCCTCGCCGTGCCCCGTGCGACTCCCGTGCCCGGCCATCATGTGCCACACCTCGTGGCCGAAGATGACCAGTTGGTGGAAGGGCCGGGTGTTGGCCTGGACGCAGATGATGTCCCGGTCGGCCATGTCCAGGTACAGCCCGCTGGCCGTCTCCGGCGGAAAGTCCACCAGGCGGTGGATCACCGGTCTGCCGCGCCGTTTGCCGAGTTGGGCGCACATGGCGGCGAACACCTCGTCGGGTTCGGACGGCCGGGCCTGCTCCAGTGCGCGCGCCAGGTCGTTGCGGAGCTCGCGCATGGCGCTCTTTCGGCTCACTTCACTCCCCCCGGTTGAGAGTTGTCGTCGGGACGGCGGCGGTGCGGCGAACGCCCGCGTGAGACCACACGGTACCGACCCGGTCCGGCCCCTCGCAGCAGCCTGGCGAACCGGGTCCCGGTCACGGGGCCCCCGGCGCGGGAGAGGGGTCCGCGCCGGTGTCGCCGGACGTGAGGATGGCGAGCTCCTCGGCCGTCAGCGGCGGTCCCTCCAGCCGGGGGCGCTGCGGTCCGCGCAGCGCCGCCAGCAGCACACCGGGCGTCACCAGCCGGCCGAGCCCGGCCTGCAGAGTCATCACGTCCGAGACCGCCTTGGCCATGTAGTAGGAACCGGTGGACGTCTCGGCCAGCCGGTTCACATACCGGCTCAGCAGTCTGTCGAGGGAATGCGGCCGCCGGCCCCGGGAGCCGGGGAAGAAGATGTCCTGCCCCGTCGCCAGTGCCCAGGCCACGCCGGCGGGGCGGGCGACGGCCCGCTGGGCCCGGCGGGCGAAGCCGGGCGCCGCGACCCCCGAGCGCCTCAGCTCGCCGCGCAGCGCGAGCGCGCCCAGCGCCGCGACCGACATGCCGTGTCCGTAGACGGGGTTGAGGGCGGTCAGGGCGTCACCGAGCGCCACATAGCCCTCGGGGGCGTTGCGGAGCCTTTCGAAGAGCCGGCGCCGGTTCACGGTGCTGCGGGTCACCGCGATCTCGCTCAACGGCTCCGCGTGTGCGAGGAGTTCGCCCACCAGTGGGTGCCGGACGCTCTTGGCGAAGTCCACATACGCCGACTCGTCGTCGGTGGGCTGTCCGCCCCGGGTGCCCGAGAGGCTCACCAGCCACTGCTGGTTCTCGATCGGGATGATCGTGGCGACCTGGCCGGGCCGGGGCAGCCGCGGGTCCGCCTGGATGCTGATGATCGGGCAGTTCTCGCTGCCCTTGGGGGCGCGGTAGAAGCGGCTCGCGTACACGACGCCCGCGTCGACGGTGAGTTCTCGCACGGGGCCGGCTCCCAGCTCCCCGAGCCACTGCGGACCGCGGGAGGCACGGCCGCCCGCGTCGACGACCAGGGTGGCCGCCAGCCGCTGTTCGGTCCCGTCGGCCAGCCGCAGGCGTACGCCGTCGACTCTGCTCGTGTCACCGGTCAGGCCCAGCAGTTCGGCCCGGGAGATCACCTGGATGCGCTCGTCGCGCAGCACCCGCTCGCGAACCGCCCAGTCCAGCAGGTCGCGGCTGCACCCCATGACGTAGTGGGACTCCGGCCAGCGGCGGTACCAGCCCTCCGGCGACAGGGTGACCACACCGGAGGGCAGGGGTATGCGCCGCGCTCCGGCGTCCAGCAGCCCGCCCGTCACGCCCGGGACGAGTGCCTCGATGGCGTCGGCGCCACCGGACCACAGCATGTGCGCATGGCGCGCCTGCGGGAGTCCTTTGCGGGGCTCCGGTCCGCTCGGCAGCACATCGCGTTCCACGATGGTGACGTCGTCCACGAACGCCCGGCAAGCGGCCGCGGCCAGCAGTCCGGCGAGTCCTCCTCCGACAATGACCGCCCTGCGGGGCGTGCCGGTCCGGGTGGGTCTGGAGGGTTCACTCATGGGCTGCTGCTTCCGGACAGTGCCGTGCGGCGGCACGCTTCGTGGACGAGTGGCGAGCGGCGCAGCGCACGGGACATCTGCACAAGATCGTCCGCCCGTGTGGAAGGTTGCACGCTTTCCGCGCCTTCGGCAAGGGTTGTCCGCCCCGGATCCGCCGTCTGCGCCTTGCCGGCGACCGCGATCATGGCGGCGTCGGCGACGATCCTCGCCTGGGTGGGGGAGTGCCCCTGTGCCAGTGCGGAATCGGTGATGTCGCGGTGCAGGGCCCGGTCGAAGTACGGTCGCAGATGGATGATGGCGTCGTGGATGGCGGCTTCGCGCTGCGTCAGCCGCAGTTCCAGTGAGGCCCACCGTCCGATGGCCACCCCGGGTGAGCCGTAGCCCGTCGTGCCGCCCAACTCGTACGCCAGTGGGCCGAGTTGCCGGAATCGGGCAGCCGTACGCCAACTGATGCCGAGACGCTGCCCCAGGTGGGGCAGGACGAAGCCGATGCCGATCAGCACGGCCGACACCGATGCGATGGGGCGGGCCACATGGGTGCTCAGGCTGTCCCAGTCGTGCCCGGCCCACCGCGCGCCGATCGCGCTGAACTTGGCCGCGTCGTACCCCAGGTTGAGCAGGTAGCCGACGACGATCAGCACCAGACCCGCCCGCAGTACGCCACCGACGCGGAGCGACCATCGCCAGCACAGGACCGTCACGACCACGGCCGCGACGGTGTGCGCCAGCAGATACAGGACGATCATCTCGCGGATGAACGGGGTGTTCGCGTAGTAGGTGTCCAGGTCCCGCAGCCGCTCGACCGGTGCGTCCCCGAGCAGGAACAGGCCGTTGAGCGACACGATCACGGCGCCGTAGCCGATGAGGCACAGACGGCAGGCGCGCATCGTCCGCGGGGTCGGACCGGTGCGCCAGATCAGGACGAGGACGACACAGGCACCGCTGAACGCGCTCAGCACGCTGTACACCAGCGGCGCCGCGAGGTTCGGGACGCCGGTGACGCGGTTGACCGCGGCGATCACCGGCACCGCCCCCAGCAGGAACACCAGGCCCGCCACGAGCAGCAGTCCGCAGACCGCCCTCAGGAGCACGTCCTGCGGATTGCGCCGCAGGGCCGGCAGCTTCAGCAGGAGTGCGGCGAAGACGAACGACGCCGGGATCGTCATGCTCAGATCGCCCATGTGCCACCGCCGTGCACCGCAGGCGGTGTCCGTGTCGCGCCCGGTGTACGGTGCCGGCCCGCGGTCGTGTTCGTGACGGTTCGCTCCCCGTCGTTCACCGTCGTCCCTGGACGCCGTGGCGGCCCAAGGACGCCTGGAGCCGGCCGGCCAGGCCCTCCGGAGCCGCGCCGCCGGGATGCCCCTCCAGCCACGGACGGAGTTCGGCCCCCAGCATGATGCCGAACAACTCCGCCGCCCTCTCCTCCTTGTCGGCGAAGTCCGTCCGGGCGGCGGCACGCACGATGACCTCCTGGAGATCCCTCCCCTCGGTGACGGACCGTGCCGCGGCGGAAGCGCCCGCGTGTCCGACTCCGTGACCGGCGTGCATGTGCCAGATCTCGTGGCCCAGGATGACGAGTTGATGCTGCGGCGCGGCGGCCTCCTCGACCGCGATCAGGTCGTGGTCGCCCCGGTCCGCCCAGATCCCGCTCACCGTTCCCGGAGGGAACGCGACGAATCGCAGGCGGAGTTCGCGCTGCCGGTGGGAGCTCAGCGTCGCCGCGAGCTCCTCGAACAGGCGCGCCGGATCGGCGGGAACGGGCAGCTCCAGGCTCGTGGACAACAGCGCGCATAACCGGCGCATCTCCCTGGCTCTGCCGCCCACAGCCCACTCCCCGCTCGAAGCCCGCCCCGGCGTGGGCCCACGTCCGGCCCCCGCTCTGCACAGGGCAACGCTACTGGCCCTTGCTGTCGCGTTCGAAGAGGGCGTCCAGAGTCTCCCAGAGCAACCGCCTGCTGTCGTCGGACAGACCCTTCAACTTGCCCGACCGCAGAGCGATCTCCTGGATGTCGTGACTGGCCATCAGAGCCGTGAGCGGGTGCAGTTCCCGCAGGTCCTTCAGGACCGACTGGAGGGCCCGGTCGAGCGCCGGGACCGCCTCGGTCGTCAGGAACCCGGTGGGGACGCCGAAGAACTTCTCGATGCTGAAGGCGTGTTGGAGGCCCGGCTTGCCGGTTCCCTTGGCCAGCGGCGTCAGCGACTGCCGGGACGCGCCGAACGACGCGGCGATCTCGGGAAGTGAGTACTCCTTGCCGTCGCCGGGCCGCGGCCGGGTCTCCCGGAGGAATCTGAACCGCTGGCTCACCCGTTCGCCGAGCTCCACCTCGTCGATGGACTCGCCGTTCAGGAGCGCCGAGACCGTCTCCTCGGGGATGCCGGTCTCGAACGACAGCGCCGCCACGTCGAGGACGTCCTCGCGGCGCAGCCCCGCTTCGTCGGCGATCGCGTGAATCGTCCTCAGGGTCTCGCCCAGCGCGGCGCGTGCATCACTCACCGGTGCGTCTCCCTGGGTCCGAGGGCTGATCCGTGCGATACGGCGGCTGCGCCCGGAGAATATCCGCTCCGGACGCGAGCGAGCCACCGGGGATGACAGAAATTATTACCCAGCAGGGTAAGAGAAGTTGACATTCGTGTGCCGTGGATACGAGGATCACGCTGCAGAGTGCAGTCCCAAGTGCTGTCGGCGTGAGGGGGGACATGCCCACACTCAGACACTTGGCCGAGGAATGCTCGGAGCTTCAACTGCGGTTCGTCGAGCGACACGGGGCGCTGCGGGCGGCGACCGAGGTGAGAAGCCTGGTCACTGTCGGGCAGGACGAACTGCTCGCGGTGCGGAGCGATTTCTCGCATTCTGCGGGCGCCCTCGTGATCCTCAGGATCACCGAGCCGGCGCTCGAGGGGGCCACCGCCTCGGCCGTCGACCGGATGCTGTGCGATCTCGCGCAGCACAGGGCGGCCGGGCTGGTGGTGGCCGTTGCCTCGCACGGCCCACGGGTCTGCCCCGCAGCGACCCGCAGCTTCGCCGGCCGTATGGGCGTCCCGCTGCTCACGACCACCGCCGAGCCCGCCGCCTGGGAGAGCGTGAAGAACGGCATCCGCGCATGCCGTGCCCGCGCGGGCACGGCGAAGCCGCCCGCATGACCTTCCGCCACGCGACCGTGCTGGGATCCGCGGGCGACGCACCGCGGGTCTCGGACGAACTGCGCGCGGCGGGCGTGGAGGTCGGCACCTGGATCCTGCCGGAGGAACTGGACGGGGACGCGGCGGCGGCGATCGCCCGGAAGGCAGGCAGGGGCGGGGAGTGGGCGGACCGGCTGGCCGGGACGGAGATCACCGTCACCGTGTGCCGCAATCCGGAGATCCTCGCGCGGGCCGTCGTCCCCTATGTACTGCCGCAGCTGCCCATCGGGTCCGTCTGGCTCCAGGTGGGCCGGACCAGCGACGACGAGCGGGAATGCCTCGCGGACGCGGCCGCCGACCATGAGATCGGATTCCTGTGCCCCCGGCCGTGGGGCGAGCCTGCCCGGGGTCCGTCCGCCCGACGGACCGTCCCCCGGCTCCTCGCCTGCGAGCCCTTCCTGTCCGCGGGCCGGGCAGGTGAACCGGGAGACCTGCCGCCGTCCGGGGAGCAGCCGTGGGTGCCCGGCGCGGCGTCCGGCCGGGAGCCCGCGCTCCGGCGGGCCTGACCCGCTGCCTGCGCGCCGGCCCCGGGAGCCGTTCCTGCGCCCGGCCGTGTGCCCGGGCGCAGGAACGGCTGCCCTTCTGCGCGTGCGTCCCGCGCCCCTTCGGGGCACCATGGCCGCATGCTGCTGGCTCGAGTCGCCAACGTGTCCAGGGACGTGGCCGCCACCTCCGCACGCTCACGGAAGATCGCTCTCCTCGCCGAGCTGTTCGCGGACGCCCGGCCCGAGCATGTCGCGCTCGTGATCTCGTACCTGTCCGGGCGGGTCCCGCAGGGCCGTATCGGCATCGGCTGGAGCGTGCTCAAGGAGCGGCCCGCGCCCGCGGAGACCGCCGCGCTCACCGTTCCCGGGACCGATGCGGCACTCACCGCGCTCGCCGGCCTGCAGGGCGCCGGTTCCCAGAACGAGCGGAAGCGCCTCGTACGCGATCTGATGGCGGCCGCCACAGCCGAGGAGCAGCAGTTCCTGACACGCCTGCTGACGGGCGAGGTGCGGCAGGGCGCGCTGGACGCCGTGGCTCTGGAGGCCGTCGCCAAGGCGGCGGGCGCGCCCGCCGAGGACGTACGCAGGGCGGTGATGCTGGACGGGTCGCTGCCACGCGTCGCCGGCGCGCTGTTCGCCGACGGGCCGGCGGCGCTCGCGGAGTTCCGGCTGCGCGTCGGCAGCCCCGTGCAGCCGATGCTCGCCCACACGGCGAAGTCGGTCACCGAGGCCGTCATGACCCTCGGCGTGCCCTGTGTGGTCGAGGAGAAGCTCGACGGCATCCGCGTCCAGGTGCACCGCAGCGGTGACCGGATCAGGATCTACACCCGCTCGCTGGACGACATCACCGACCGGCTGCCCGAAGTCGTGGACGCGGCACGGGACATGACCGGTGATCGGTTCATCCTCGACGGCGAGGTGATCGCGCTCGACGGGGACGGCCGCCCCTCCTCCTTCCAGGAGATCGCCTCCCGCGTCGGCTCGCGGCTCGACGTCGAGGCGGCCCGCGCCACACTGCCCCTCTCTCCTGTCTTCTTCGACGTACTGGCGGCCGACGGCGAGGAGACGCTCGACCTCCCCGGAGGCGAGCGGCACACCGTCCTCGCCCGCCTCGTGCCGGAGCCCATGCGGGTCCGCCGGCAGGTCGTCGCCGACCCCGGTGACGCCGAACAGGTAGCCGCCGCCGAGGAGTTCTTCGCCGAGACGCTGCGCCGCGGTCATGAAGGCGTCCTGGTCAAGGCGCTCGACGCCGCCTACGTCGCGGGCCGGCGCGGCCGCTCATGGCTGAAGGTCAAGCCCGTCCACACCCTCGACCTCGTCGTCCTGGCCGCCGAATGGGGCCACGGCCGCCGCACGGGCCTGCTGTCCAACCTCCACCTCGGCGCCCGCGCCTCCGACGGCACCCACGTCATGCTCGGCAAGACCTTCAAGGGGCTGACCGACGAGATGCTGCGCTGGCAGACGGACCGGCTCCGTGAACTCGCCGTCGAGGACGACGGGTTCACCGTCCGGGTCCGTCCCGAACTGGTCGTGGAGATCGCGTACGACGGAATCCAGCGCTCTCCCCGCTACCCCGCGGGTGTCACGCTCCGCTTCGCCCGAGTGCTGCGCCACCGCACCGACAAGGCGGCGCAGGAGGCCGACACCATCGAGCAGGTCCTCCGGTCCCGGGGCTGAGGGCCGCGGTCAGCGCGTGCCCAGCACCTTCTCCGCGAAGGCCGTCAGATGGGCGACCGTACGGTCGATGCGCTCCTGTTCGGTGAGGGTCTCCGCGTCCACCCCGGTCCGCAGCTTCGGCTGCCGCTTGCCGCGGATGTAGAGCGAGCAGGCGAGGTCGGAGCAGAGGTAGGTGCCCACGGTGTTGCCCTCCCGCCCGGCCCTGCCCGCCAGCGGGGCGGCGAACAGGGTCACCCCGGACGACGCGTGCGGGGTGAGGCACACATGGCACATGCTCGACTTGATGGCACTGGTCCGCCCGGCGGAGGGCACGCGAAGCGTGATGCCCACCGGGCCGTCCGCGCGGGGGAGCACGACATGGGCCCGCAGCGGAGCCCCCGGATCGGTCCAGCCCAGAAAGTCGAGATCGTCCCAGGGCAGTTGCCCGAAGTCGGCGGGGAGCTTCAGGCGCGTCGCCTCGCCCTTGGTGCAGTTGACGAACGAGCCGCGGATCTGTTTTTCGGTCAGCGCTTCCACCGGTGGAAGGTACACAGATCGCAGGGGAGCGGGCATCCCCTTTATGGTGGCCGAAGCCGCCTCCGCCCACCCATCCGCTGCCGAAGGGACCTGGTCATGCCTACAGAGCCGTTGTCGCAGAAGGAGATCGAGGACCGGCTGGCGGAGCTGCCCGGCTGGTCGCTGGAGGGCGACCGCATCGCCCGCTCCTACCGGCTCGCCGACCACTTCGCGGCCACCGCCATGGTCGTGCACATCGCGCAGGTCCAGCAGGAGCTGGACCACCACTCCGATCTGACGCTCGGCTACCGCAGCGTCTCGCTGACGGTGCACACCCATGACGCGGGCGGCGCGGTCACGGAGAAGGACTTCACGCTGGCGCGGCGGGTGGAACAGCTCGCGCCCGGGCACGGCGCGAGCTGACCGCGCAGCGTGCCGGGCACGGCTGCCGGCAGGCAGGGCAGGTGTGCCGGGCGGCCGGGTCGCCCGTCGGCCGGGCGGCCGGGCGGCCGGGCCGCCGGGTCCGTGGTCGGCACCTGCGCTGGGCACAGGCGCCGGGCATCGGCCCCGCGGCATCAGCCGAGCCGGTGGAACCGGCCCGCCCGCACTCCGTCTAACCCGGCCGCGACAGGTCCATCACCCAGTTCGTCACCCAGGTCCGCTCCCCGTCCACCGAGAACGCCTGCTCCCAGCGCGCCGTCGTGTCGCTGATGCCGGACCAGACGAACCGCACCCGCACGTCCTTGCCGTCGTGCGTGTCGTCCCCGTAGAACTCACCGCGCCCGTCCGCGTCGAAGCGCCCCACCACCGGCGGGAACAGCGCGCCGGAGCGGTCGTTCGCCCAGTGCAGCGACCACTCGTCGCGGTCCGGGTCGTACAGCCGCAGCGTCAGACCGCGGAACCCCAGCGACGGGAAGACGATCTCGTCGAAGTTCGCCCCGCCGTCGAAGTGGCGTGACGCCCGGCTCATCGCCGTGAACTCCTCCCACGCGCTCGTCCCGTCCAGGAAGTCCGTGCGGCGGCGGTTCGCGACGACCCACTCACCGACCAGGAAGTCGAAGTCGGTCGTGCTCATGAGCGTCCCCCGGTCGTTCCCTCGGTCAGCGAGTCGGCGAGATAGGCGTCCAGGTCGGGACGCTCCGGCGTGAGCACATGCCGTACCCAGGCGTCCCGCTCGTGCGCCACCGGCGGCAGCTCGTACACACAGCCGATCCAGGGCTTGGACAGCCTGACGAAGTGGGTCGGATCACGGTCCGGGCAGTCCAGCACGGGCTGTCCGGCCGCCGCGCCCGCGAAGTGCACGGCGTTGTCCCACACCCAGCTGTACGCGTTGAGGTACGCGCCGTCGTCCTCTCCCCTGTGGAGGACGACGAACGCGGCCGCCGGCGTACCGTCCGGCTCCGGCAGCAGTGTCGGCAGGATCTCGTACGCGGCCTTCTCGACCGCGGGCGCTATCCCGGCCGGATCGCTCGTGACGTGATAGCGCTTGATCCGACGGCCACCCACCTCGATCGGTGGCGGCACGAAGAGCAACTTCTCGGCGAACTCATGGGCAGGACGCTAGAGCCGCTTCACTGACATCCTGTGTCAGTGAAGTCCAGCCGTCTTGTGTCGATCCTTCTTCTGCTCCAGACCCGGGGCCGGATGACCGCCGCCGCCCTCGCGGCGGAGCTGGAGGTGTCGGTCCGGACCGTCTACCGGGACATCGAGGCCCTGCACGCGTCCGGTGTGCCGCTGTACGGGGACGCCGGCCACGCCGGTGGGTACCAACTGCTCGCCGGCTACCGCACCCGGCTGACCGGGCTGTCCGCCGGCGAGGCGGAAGCCCTGTTCCTGTCCGGCGTCCCCGGACCCGCCGCCGAACTCGGCCTGGGCTCGGACCTCGCCGCCGCCCAGCTCAAACTGCGGGCCGCGCTGCCCGCCGAACTGCGCGACCAGGCCGACCGGATGCGCTCGCGCTTCCATCTGGACGCCCCCGGCTGGTACGCCCCCGACGAAGAGGTGCCGTATCTGACCCAGGTCGCCGAGGCGGTCTGGCACAGCCGGGTGATCGATGTCCGCTACCGCCGCTGGAAGGAGCCGACCGATGTGGACCGTCGTCTGGAGCCGTACGGTCTGGTGCTCAAAGCGGGGCGCTGGTACGTCGTCGCGGCCCCCGGCCCGCGCACGTACCGCGTCGACCGGATTCTTCAACTCTCCTGCGACGGGGAGGTGTTCGAGCCGCCGCCCGGGTTCGATCTGGCCGCCCACTGGCAGCGCCACCAGGCCGACTTCCATGCCCGGCTGTACACCGGCCGGGCGCTCGTGCGGATCTCGCCCGCCGCCGCCGAGGGGCTGAGCGGGCCCGTGGCGCGGGCCTTCGCCGACACCGGCACGGCCGAACCGGACGGCTGGATCCGCGCGTCGCTTCCCATCGAGTCCCTCGACCACGCGCACCGCGAGTTCCTCGCGATGGGCACGGGCGTCGAGGTCCTCGAACCCGCCGGGCTCCGTGCCCGGCTGGCGGGGACGGTCCGCGAACTGGCGGCGCGGTACGCCACCGGCTGACCGGCGGCGTACCGACCGAGCTCGTGCCCCGTGAACGGACGGCTCACGCGCCCCAGGCGCCGGCCTTCGCCGCATCCCGGGCGTAGTCCGCGAAGTCCCTCGGCGCACGGCCCAGTACCTGCCGTACCCCGTCCGTGGTCGAGGCGTTGTGCCCGTCCATCAGCATCGTGAACAGCTCGACCAGCCACGCGGCGTCCTGCGCGGGAAGCCCGACCTGCTGGAGCATCCCCTGGTACTCCTCGCCGGACACCGGCACGTAGCGCACCTCGCGGCCGGTCGCCCGCCCGATCTCCTCGGCCGCCTCCTGGAAGGTCAGCAGCCGTGAGCCCGTCACCTCGTACGTCTCGCCGGTGTGGCCCTCCTCGGTGAGCACGGCGACCATCACGTCCGCCAGGTCGTCCGCGTCGATGAACGGCTCGGCCGTGCCGCCCGCCGGGAAGACCAGCTCGCCGTGGGCCACGCCCTCGGCCATCGGGCCCTCGCTGAAGTTCTGCGCGAAGAAGCTGGCCCGCACGACCGTGAGCGGCACGCCCGCCTCACGCAGCGCGCTCTCGGCCCGCACGGCGTCCGGCTCGCCACGGCCGGAGAGGAGCACCAGTCGGCCCACGCCGGCTGCTGTCGCCGCCCGACCGAAGGCCCGCATCGCCTCGGTGGCGCCGGGACCCGCGAGGTCGGGGTAGTAGGTCACGTATGCCGCGTCCGCGCCGCCGAGCGCCGGGGCCCAGGTCGACGGGTCCTCCCAGTCGAAGGGGACCGCGCCGCGGCGCGAGCCCGCCCGCACCTGCACACCGCGCTCCGTGAGCCGCTCCGCCACCCGGTGACCCGTCTTGCCCGTGGCCGCCGTCACCAACACCGTTTCCTGCTTCTGGTTCTCTGTCATGCCTCCAGATTCGGGGCTGCGCTCTGGACTCTCCATGCTGCACAGGCTCAATGGCATGTCTCTGCGTCTACGCTGGAGGCATGGACGCTCTTGCCGGGCTGCTCGACGGACCGCGTGCCCGAGGCGCATTCCTGCTGCGGATGGTGATGGAGCCGCCCTGGTCCGTGCGGATCGAGGACCAGGCACCGCTCTCCCTGATGTGTGTCACCGAGGGGCAGACATGGATCAGTTCCGACGCCGGCGACGAGGTGCTGCTGCGGCCCGGTGACGTGGCGATCGCCCGCGGCCCGGGCGGCTACACCACGGGCGACGACCTGCGGACCGAGCCGCTGGCGCTGATCGGCCCCGGCGGCACCTGCCACACCCTGCGCGGCGAACCGCTCGCCACCTCCATGGCCCTGGGCGTGCGGAGCTGGGGGAACGACCCCGACGGCTCGTCCGTGATGCTGGTCGGCACCTACCAGATGAAGGGCGAGGTCTCCGCGAGACTGCTGGACGCCCTGCCCCCGCTCGTCCATCTCACCGCCGACCAGTGGAACTGCCCGCTCATGCCGGTGCTCGACGACGAGATCTCACGGGACGAGCCCGGCCAGAGCGTGGTGCTCGACCGCATCCTCGACCTGATGCTCATCGCCGTACTGCGGGCCTGGTTCTCCCGGCCCGACGCGAAGGCACCGGCCTGGTACGTGGCCATGGGCGACCCCGTGGTGGGGCGTGCGCTGCGCCTGCTCCAGGATGACCCCGCCCACCCCTGGACGGTCGCCTCCCTCGCCGCCAAGTGCGGGGTGTCGCGTGCTCAACTCGCGCGCCGCTTCCACGAGTTGGTGGGAGAGCCGCCGATGGGATACCTCACCACCTGGCGGCTCGACCTGGCCGCGGACCTGCTGCGCGAGACCGATGCCACCATCGAGGCGGTGGCCAGGAAGGTCGGCTACAGCGGTTCCTTCGCGCTGAGTGCCGCTTTCAAACGGGTCCGCGGGGTGAGCCCGATGGCGCACCGCGCGCACAGTGTTTTGCCGTAACCGCAACAAAGCTCGCCGAATCGGCACCGTCGCGACAGGGTGAGGACATGAGCAGTCACCACCACGACAAGAGCCACATCGACTGGGACGAGATGAGCCCGCTGCTGGAACGCGGCGCGGAGCTCCAGGGGCCCGTGAACCGCCAGGCCGTGGCCTGGCTCGGAGAGCAGGTGCCCGCGGCGGGCGTCCGGCGGATCATCGACGTCGGCAGCGGACCGGGAGTGATGAGCCTGGTGCTCGCCGAGGCCTTTGAGTACGCCGAGGTCGTGGCGGTCGACGCGACCGTCCCCCTTCTGGAGCTCGCACAGGCTCGTGCCGAGAGGGCCGGCCTCGGTGGCCGGGTCCGTACCCTGCACGCCGAACTGCCTGACGGCTTCGACGCGTTGGGCGAGGCGGACCTGATCTGGGCGGGCTCCTCGCTGCACCACATCGGGGACCAGCGCGCGGCTCTCGCCGGCTTCTCCCGGCTGCTGCGCCCGGGCGGTCTGCTGGCCGTCGTGGAGGGCGGACTGCCGGCCCGCCATCTGCCGCGCGACATCGGCATCGGACGCCCGGGGCTGGAGGCCCGCCTGGACGCGGCCGCCGCCGACTGGTTCGTCGGCATGCGCGCCGAACTGCCGGGTGCGAAGGACGAGATCGAGGACTGGCGGGCGCTGATGGCGCTGGCGGGTCTCACGCCGAGCGGCACACGGTCCTTCCTCCTCGACATCCCCGCGCCGGTGCCCCTGACGGTACGCGAGCAGCTGGCCTCGGCCTTCGCCTGGCAACGGAAGGTGCTCGACGGGCTGTTGGCTCCGGACGACATCGCCGTACTGGACCGGCTGCTCGACCCGCAGGACGAACAAGGTCTGGCGCAGCGCCCGGACGTATTTCTGCTCACCGCGCGCACGGTGCACACCGCCCGTCGCGGCTGACGGCCGCCGGCCCGGTCAGGGGCAGGGTTCGAGACGCCACCACTGACCGGGCGAGTCGGTGTCCTCCCACTGCTGCACCCGTGCGCCGTCCTCGGTGCTGCCGTCGGCGACTTCGAGGAGCAGTCCGCTGATGAAGCTGACGATCGTGACGGTGCCCGGCGCGTCGAGATGCTGCTCGATGATCCACTCCTGGGCGCCGAAGTTGTTGGGCCGCCACTGCTGGATACGGGCGCCTTTCTCGGTGGAGGCGTCGGCGACGTCGAGCCGTTTGCCGCTGACGACGCTCACGAAGTGGTGGAGTCCGCTGCCGTTCGGCACCGGGTCGATCTGCCACTGCTGTCCGGGTGCACCGGTCTCCTCGCCCTGCTGGACGACGGCCCCGCTGCCCCGGACCCCGCCGTACACCTCCAGGAGCAGCCCGCTGCCGACATTGCGCACCAGATGACGGCCAGGTCTGAATGCCCCGCTCAATTCCCGTACTCCTTGTCCGGCGCCGTGATGTTCACGCGGACCGATCGTACGAGAGGGGCGCGGAAGGACATACGGAATGCCCTTGTCGCCGCTGCCGCGGCCGACGAGGGCATGGTCCGTTTCCGGGAAGGGACCGGATCAGCGCACCGTGACGGAGAAGGGGGCCGACGCCATGCCGCCGCCGACGATGCGCAGCGTGTTGCGGCCCTTGAAGCCGAGGTAGACGCGCATCTTGTAAGTGGCCTTGCGCGTCGTGTTCATCGACGCGGGGAGGGTCGTCCACTGACCGCCCTGCCGCTGCTGGAGACGCACCCGGGTGCCGGGGGGAAGCTGCTTGGCCGAGCCGTACACACGGAACTGCTGCCACGCGGCGACGCCGCGCATGGTGGTTCTCGCCGTGAGGGCCGGGCGTTCGTCGCGTCCGTTGTCGCGAGCGGTCACGGTCTTCGAGGGTGCCGAGTCGACGACGGCCATGGAAACGCCGACCGACCCGGCCAGCAGGGCGGCGGTGGTGATGCCGGTGACGGTCGCCTTCTTGATGCGCTCCATCGGACTGCCTCCAGGGGGTGCAGGTTCGTTCGGAGCGCCAAAAATAGGCATACCGCCAGTAAATATGACGAGACGACGCGCAAGCGCTGCGAGGAATACCACGACCGGCGGAATCCCGCCATTCGGGGAGGGCCGTTCCGGGGGTTCCGGGGGGTGCCGGGCGGCCCGGAACAGCGAAGCGCCGCCCGGCGGGAGCCGGGCGGCGCCGAGCACCGCGGGTGGAGCGGCCGGGGTCAGCCGACGTTGAACGTCGCCGGGTCCGGGCCCAGTCGCTTGCCCTCGTCCAGTGCGGCGAAGGCCGCCAGGTCGTCGCCGTCGAGCTCGAAGTCGAAGACGTCGAGGTTCTCCTGGATGCGCGAGGGGGTCACGGACTTGGGGATGACCACATTGCCGAGCTGGAGGTGCCAGCGGAGCACCACCTGGGCCGGAGTGCGGTCGTGCTTCCGGGCGACGGCGACCACCGTCGGGATGTCCAGCAGGCCCTTGCCCGAACCGAGCGGCGACCACGCCTCGGTGGCGATGCCGTGCTGGGTGTGGAAGTCGCGGGACGCGGTCTGCTGAAGCTGGGGATGCAGTTCGATCTGGTTCACCGCGGGCACGATCGAGGTCTCCGCGATCAGGTGCTCGAGGTGCTCCGGAAGGAAGTTGGAGACACCGATGGCCCTGGTGCGGCCGTCCGCGAGAAGCTTCTCGAAGGCCTTGTACGTCTCCACGTACAGCCCCTTCGACGGCATCGGCCAGTGGATGAGATACAGGTCCACGTGGTCGAGGCCGAGCTTCGCCAGCGAGGTGTCGAAGGCGCGGAGAGTCGCGTCGTAACCCTGGTCGCCGTTCCACAGCTTGGTGGTGACGAAGAGGTCCTCGCGCGGGATGCCGGAATCGGCGATGGCCTGGCCGGTGCCTTCCTCGTTCTCGTAGATGGCCGCGGTGTCGATGCTGCGGTATCCGGCTTCCAGAGCAGTGGAGACCGCCTGCGCCGCCTCGTCGTCCGGTACCTGCCAGACACCGAAGCCGAGCTGCGGCATCTCGACGCCATTGTTGAGGGTGATGGAGGGGACCTTGCTCACGAGCGGTCGATCCTTACGTCGTCGGTTGGTACTCCCATCGTCAACGATCAACCTGCCGAGCGCATTCCCGCCAGGGAAGTTGGCCGATACAGCTCCGACCTTCTCGGTCCAGACCATTGACCGCGTCCCGTCAAGGCGGAACGCTGTGGCACATGGATGAACTCCGGTCGCGCTTGTGAACGGACGTTCCAGCGCACCGCCCTGTGACACCGAGCAGCAGAGACCTGGACCAATCCTGACCCCCACACCGCGGGAAGGCAGGCACCGCTCATGAACGACGCCGAGGAGTCATCGGAGGAGACGGTCAACTGGCAGACTCCCGAGTTCGAGGTCGTCGAGACCGCGCTCGAAGTCACCGCCTACGCCCTCACCGAGCGATAGCCCCGCCGCCATGCTGCTGCAGGTGCTCGGCACCGCGGCGGGCGGCGTGCGGCCCCAGTGCTGGATCCGGCGCGACTCGAAGGCGTTCAGCGCCTACCGCGGCGAGAGCTGGATGCAGGAGCCGTGCCGCGGCTGCGAGCTGCGCGCCCAGGACTTCGGCGGGTGCCGGTGCCAGGCGTACGCCCTGACCGGCGACGCCACCCGCACGGACCCGGTCTGCTCGCCCGCGCCCGGCCACGCTCTCGTACGCGATCTCGTCGACCGCACGCATCCGCCCGAGTCCGCGGTCGCCCCCGCGTACGTCTACCGCGCGGAACAGCCGACGTCCACGGCCTCGGCGCACATCCCGTCATGACCGGACAACTCGCAATGAGGTGAAGGAAGAATGACCGCATCACGCAGGGCAGTCCTGGGAGCGGCACTCGGCGGCGCCGTCACGGCCGGTCTGCCCCCACTCATGTCACGGGCCGCCGCCGCCGACTGGCAGCTGCGCTGGTCCCCGTCGGCACGCACCGACAAACTGCGTGCCTTCGAGACCATCGAGGACGACCGGGCCGACTCGCACACCTCGGCCGCGCCCCACATCACCACCGAGGGCGACAACTACCGGTTCACGATGCACACCGTGGACCGTGACACCGCGACCGACCGGCAGCGCCACGAGGTCACCGGCTGCCGCACCGGCAACGCGTCCTTGCAGTGGAAGCCGGGTCAGACCTGGCGGGTCACCTACGGGATGTTCATCCCGAGCACGCTGAAGGCGACCACCAGCTTCACGCACATCATGCAGATGAAGCAGCCGGGCACCGGATCGTCCCCGATCGTCGTGCAGTCCCTGCGCCGGGTGAACGGCGTCCAGACCATCGAGCTGAAGGTCATATCCGGCGACGTCCTCGTCGGCCGGACCAACCTCGAACCACTGCACAACAAGTGGATCGACGTCGATTTCCAGATCAGGATCGGCAACGGCACGGCCGGCTTCGTCCGCTGGATCCTCAAGAACGGCGGGACCACGGTGCTCGACGCGTCGAAGTCGGGTGTCGACACCTTCCTCGCGGACCGGGTGCGCCCCAAGTGGGGCATCTACCGCTCCCTGGGCGACAGTTCGGGCTCCCTCCAGAACTGCCACATGCTCCTCACCGGCATGCGCGGCTATCAGCTCGTCTGACGAGGACGGCATGATCGGCGTTCGCGGAACCGCCGCCCTCGCGTGACGAGGATCTTCCGCGTCATGATCGGCCGGCACACACAGCCCGGTCGGCCGCGGCCTCACCGGCCACTGCCCGGCGCGGACTTCCTGCCCCGCGCCGGGCAGTTCGCCGTGCCGTGCATTGCCGTCGTGCGTGTGGCGCTCGCCCTCAGTGGTAGAGCGCGTCGACCTCGACCGCGTACGCCGCCTCGATCGCCTTCCGCTTCAGCTTCAGCGACGGTGTGAGCAGCCCGTGTTCCTCGCTGAAGGGGTGGGCCAGGATGCGGAACGTGCGGATCGACTCCGCCTGCGACACCAGGGTGTTGGCGGCCACCACAGCCCGGCGGACCTCCATCTCCAGGTCCGGGTCGCGCACCAGATCCGCCGGAGCCAGCGGTGCCTTGTCCTGCATCGCCAGCCAGTGGTCGACCGCCTCCTGGTCGACGGTGACCAGCGCCGCGATGTACGGACGGTCGTTGCCGACCACGATGCACTGGTTGACCAGCGGATGCGCCCGTACGCGCTCCTCCAGCCCCACCGGCGACACACTCTTGCCGCCGGAAGTCACCAGAATCTCCTTCTTGCGGCCCGTGATCGTCAGATAGCCGTCCTCGTCCAGCGCGCCGAGGTCGCCGGTCGCCAGCCAGCCGTCGTGCAGCACCGCGTCGGTGGACTTGGGGTCGCCCAGATAGCCCGCGAAGACGTGCTCGCCGTGGAGCCACACCTCGCCGTCCTCCGCGATGTGGACCGTGGTTCCCGGGATCGGCTGGCCGACCGTGCCGTAGCGGGTGCGTTCCGGGGGGTTCGCCGTCGCCGCGGCGCTCGACTCGGTGAGTCCGTAGCCCTCGAAGACCGTGACGCCCGCCCCTTCGAAGAAGAGGCCGAGCCGCCGGTCCATGGCCGAGCCGCCGGACATGGCATGGCGCACCCGGCCGCCCATCGCTTCGCGGACCTTGCCGTACACCATCTTCTCGAAGAACTGGTGCTGCATCCGCAGTCCGGCGGAGGGGCCGGGGCCCAGGCCGAAGGCGCGGTGTTCCATGGCCTCCGCATAGCGCACCGCCACATCGACGGCCTTCTCGAACGGGCCCGTCTTCCCGTCGACCTCCGCCCTGCGGTGCGCCGCGTTGTAGATCTTCTCCAGGATGTACGGAACCGCCAGGATGAACGTCGGTCTGAACGCCACCAGATCGGGCAGCAACGCCTTCGCCTGGAGCGCCGGCTGGTGGCCGAGCTTGACCCGGCCGCGGATCGCCGCGATCTCCACCATGCGTCCGAAGACGTGGGCGAGCGGCAGGAACAGCAGCGTCGCCGCTTCGTCGCCCGGCTTGGAGTGGAAGACCGGTTCCCAGCGCTTGATGAGGGTGTCGGTCTCGAACATGAAGTTGGCGTGCGTGATGACGCAGCCCTTCGGGCGTCCGGTGGTCCCGGAGGTGTAGATCACCGTGGCCATCGAGTCGGGCGTCACCGCGCGCCGGTGCCGGTGCACCACCTCGTCGTCGATGTGCGCGCCCGCCGCGTTGAGCTCCGCCACGGCACCGGCGTCCAGCTGCCACAGCCGTTTCAGCTGCGGAAGCCGGTCGATGACCGAGCCGACCGTCATGGAGTGGTCCTCGTGCTCGACCATGCACGCGGTGACCTCGGAGTCGTGCAGCATCCAGAAGACCTGCTCCGCCGAGGAGGTGGGGTAGATGGGCACCGAGTGCGCGCCGACCGTCCAGACGGCGAAGTCGAAGAGGGTCCACTCGTAGCGGGTACGGGACATCAGGGCGACCCGGTCACCGAACCGCACCCCGTGCGCCAGCAGCCCCTTGGCCAGGGCGAGCACCTCGTCGCGGAACTGCGCGGACGTCACATCGTGCCAGTGCCCTTCCGCGTCCTTGCGTCCGAGGACGACGCGATCGGGATCCTCCTGGGCATAGTCGAACACCGCATCCGCCAGTCCACCGACCTGAGGCGCTGCGTCCAGCGGGGGGACAGTGAACTCGCGCAATGGCCTGCTCCTTGTGGCGCTCCGCACAGCGCCGCGACGCTACCCCACCGCGCTGGCCGGCGGGAGGGCCTTGCAGAACTGTGGACGAATGGCATCACCACAGGTCAGACGCGGATGTCCGGCCACACGAAAGAGAGTTGGACCACAGTTCTGACCGATGAGTAAGTATGCCGGTGACGAATCTCCACGGAATCTCGACGCTGCACGCACCGTCGCTTTACGGAGTCGAGAAGCTTTGGTCCGTACCAGGCCGGTGAGCGGTTCACGACCAGGTCCGGCGGGTGACGGTACGCGAACGGCCGGGCGCGGGGTCACGATCGAGCCACCGGACCCACCTCGCACGACGGAGCCGCGGGGCCGCCGAACCGTCGTGTGTCACCGCCGGCGCGTGCCGCCTCCCCGGTGCAGCCGGTCGGCGCCCGCCAGGATCGACGCCGCCAGCGCGGCCGCCGCCTCCTGCGCCGCGTGGCCCGCGCCCGCCCGGCGGCCGTGCAGCAGGACGAAGTCCACATCGCCCAGTTCGGGCAGACCGGCACGGGACGGCACCGGCACCAGGCCCGGCGGGATCAGCCCGCGGCTGTGCGCCATCACACCGAGCCCGGCCCGCGCCGCCGCGATCAGCCCGCTCAGGCTGGTGCTGGTGCACGCGATCCGCCAGGCCCGTCCTTCCGCCTCCAGCACCTCCAGCGCGCGGGCGCGCGTGATGCCGGGCGGCGGATAGACGATCAGCGGCACGGGGAGAGCGGGGTCGAGCCTCAGCTGAGGGGCGCCGATCCACGAGAGCGTGTCCTGCCAGACCAGCTCGCCGTGGGTGTCGCCGGTCCGCCGCTTGGCCAGTACCAGATCGAGCCGCCCCGCCTCCAGCCGTCGGTGCAGCGTGCCCGACAGCTCCACGGAGAGCTCCAGGTCCACCTCGGGGTGATCCCGCCGGAAGGACTCCAGGATCTCCGGCAGCCGGGTCAGTACGAAGTCCTCGGAGGCGCCGAACCGCAGGCGGCCGCGCAGCCGCTTGCCCGTGAAGAACGCGGACGCGCGCTCGTGCGCCTGGAGGATCGTCCGGGCGAAGCCGAGCATGGCCTCCCCGTCCTCGGTGAGCTCCACGCTGTGCGTGTCCCGGGTGAACAGCTGCCGGCCGGTGGCCTCCTCCAGCTTGCGCACGTGCTGGCTCACGGTCGACTGGCGCAGCCCGAGCCGGCGGGCGGCCTGGGTGAAGCTGAGGGTTTGGGCGACCGCGAGGAAGGTACGCAGTTGTGCGGGGTCGTACATGCCCTCCACGGTAGGCCTTTTCCCCGCACCCATCACGAAACGCGATGACAGTGAGCGTGGTGTACGGGATTCCCGATCGGTCGTGTCAGGAGCACCATGGGGAGGGCACGACCCTGAACCGAGAGCAAGTGGAGCACATGAGCCGCCGCACGTTGTCGCTGCCGTCCTGGCTGCCCGTCGACCCGTACATCCTGGCGCTCCTCGGGACGGTGGTGCTCGCGGCTCTCCTGCCTGCCTCCGGACGCGCCGCCGATGTCGCGGGCGGTGCGTCGACCGGCGCCGTGGCCCTGCTGTTCTTTCTGTACGGCGCGCGGCTGTCGACCCGGGAGGCGGTCGACGGCCTGCGGCACTGGCGCCTGCATGTGACGGTGCTCGCCGCGACGTTCCTCGTCTTCCCGCTGCTGGGGCTGGCCGCGCGGGGTCTCGAACCCTGGCTGCTGACACCGCAGCTCTCCAGCGGACTGCTGTTCCTGTGCCTCGTGCCGTCGACGATCCAGTCGTCGATCGCCTTCACCTCGATGGCGCGCGGGAACGTTCCCGCGGCGATCTGCGCCGGCTCCTTCTCCAGCATCGCCGGCATCGTGCTCACCCCGCTGCTCGCGGCGATCGTGCTCGGCGGCCGGGCCGGCGGTTTCTCCGCGGACTCACTGCTGCGGATCGTGCTGCAACTGCTCGTGCCCTTCCTGGCGGGCCAGTTGCTGCGACGGTGGGTCGGGGGCTTCCTCACCCGCCACAAGAAGGTGCTCGGGTACGTCGACCGCGGCTCGATCCTGCTCGTCGTCTACACGGCCTTCAGCGCCGGCATGAACGCGGGTGTCTGGCACCAGGTCACTCCGGTGCGCCTCGGCGCTCTGCTGCTGGTCGAGGCAGCGCTCCTGGCGGCGATGCTGACACTCACCTGGTACGGCTCCGGGCGGCTCGGTTTCGAGCGGGCGGACCGCGTCGCGATCCAGTTCGCCGGCTCGAAGAAGAGCCTGGCGGCCGGTCTGCCCATGGCCACGGTGCTGTTCGGAGCCCATGCGAGCCTCGCCGTCCTGCCGTTGATGCTCTTCCACCAGATGCAACTGATGGTCTGCGCCGTCATCGCCAAGCGCCGCAGCCGTGAGGTGCCGGCAGAGGTGACCCCCGCGCCCGATGCGAGGGTCATGTCGGGAGCGCGGTCGGCGCCCTGAACAGCGGCACGGATGTGGCCTGTTCGTGTCGCGGGTGACCGGCACGGGCTTCGGTACGTGACCAACGCCTCGCGGCAGAGCCCGCGTCCGGACCTCCGCGAGGCCGCCCGCGCCTGACAGGATCTCCGGGTGACGACGTACGCGATTCGCCCCTTCGGCGCCCGCCCCTGCACCCTGGTCGTCTGCCGCGGCTGCTGCTGCGGGGACGCGGCCAAGCACCCCGGCACCGACCACCAGGGCCAACTTGCCCGGCTGCGCGCGGCGGCCGGGGCGTCGGACGGCAGGTTCGCGGTCCGCACGAGCGACTGCCTGGGGCCGTGCGGCCAGGCGAACGTGATCGTGGTCCAGCCCTCGACGGAGGGCCGCCGCCGGGGCGCCAGGGCGACCTGGATCGGCTGGGCGCTCGACGACGAGGCGACGGATGACGTCCTGGCCTGGGCACAGGCGGGCGGCCCGGGCTTCGCCGACCCCTCGCCGACGCTGGAACTCCAGGTGATCCCGGCACCGGCGACGCGCAGATGAGGCGGGCGCCGGCGGGTTGAAGGCCGGGCGCGCTGCCCTGCCCGCCTGCCTCTCGCCGGGTCGGGCATGAGCCTCGGCGCACCGCGAGATCTCCCGCCGGGCTTCAATCCCCCTCAGCCGCAGGCGTTCACCCAGTCTTCGCCCGGGGGACGCCGTCCGGGCTTCCGCCCGCACACGGCCCCCGCTTATCGGCCAGGCAACGGTGACCCGTGGCTCGACACGTGGTGCTACACGAACCCGGTGTTCGTGGACGTGGTGCGCTGAAGCACCGGCTCGCAGGGGCGCCGCACGGAAGGACCCGGCCGGCGCAGGGGGCGCTCCCCGCCGGCCGGGCCCGTATCCCGTGCAGCGGGGAGCGTCAGACCCCGGTGCCCAGGGCGATCCGCTCGTCGCCCGCGTACACGTTCATATTGGCGCCCCGCAGAAACCCGACCAGCGTCAGTCCCGTCTCGGCGGCCAGGTCCACGGCCAGTGAGGAGGGTGCCGAGACGGCGGCAAGGACCGGGATTCCGGCCATCACCGCCTTCTGGGCCAGCTCGAACGAGGCGCGGCCCGAGACCAGCAGGATCGCCCGGGACAGCGGCAGATCGCCGTTCTGCAGCGCGCGGCCGATCAGCTTGTCCACGGCGTTGTGCCGTCCGACGTCCTCCCGGATGTCGAGCAGCTCGCCCTCTTCGGAGAAGAGTGCCGCAGCGTGAAGCCCCCCGGTCCGGTCGAAGACCCGCTGTGCGGCGCGCAGCCGGTCGGGGAGGCCCGCCAGCAGAGCGGGCTCGATGCGGACCGGGGGAGTGTCGGCGATCGGGAAGCGTGCGGTCGTGCGCACGGCGTCGAGGCTGGCCTTGCCGCACAGGCCGCACGACGAGGTGGTGTAGACGTTCCGTTCGAGGGTGATGTCGGGCAGCTCGACCCCGGGGGCGAGCCGCACGTCCACCACGTTGTACGTGTTCGAGCCGTCGGCCGTCGCGCCCGCGCAGTAGACGATCGACTGGAGTTCGTCGGCCGCCCCCAGGACGCCCTCGCTCACCAGGAACCCGGCGGCGAGGGCGAAGTCGTCGCCGGGGGTGCGCATGGTGATGGCGAGCGGTTTGCCGCCCAGACGGATCTCCAGCGGTTCCTCGGCCACCAGGGTGTCCGGGCGGGACGTCACCGCCCCGTCCCTGATGCGGATGGTGCGTCGGCGCTCGGTGACCCGTCCCATGGCGATCAAATCCGATTCTGTACGTGTTGGTAGCCGAAGCGACCCTTGATGCAGAGGTTGCCGTGGGTCACCGGGTTGTCGTGCGGCGAGGTGACCTTGACGATCTCATTCTCCTGCACATGGAGCGTGAGGTTGCAGCCGACACCGCAGTACGCGCAGACCGTGGTCGTCTCCGTCTGCGCCGACTCGTCCCAGGTACCCGCCGCGCGCATGTCGAACTCCGACTTGAAGGAGAGCGCACCCGTCGGGCACACCTCGATGCAGTTGCCGCAGTAGACACAGGCCGAGTCGGTGAGCGGGGCGTCGTGCTCGGTGGAGATGCGGGCGTCGAAACCGCGGCCCGCCACCGCGATGGCGAAGGTGTTCTGCCACTGCTCGCCGCACGCGTCCACGCACTTGTAGCAGAGGATGCACTTGTCGTAGTCGCGGACGTACAGGTCGTTGTCGACCTTCGGTTCCTCGTTGACCGTCGCCGCGTCCGGGCCGAACCGGGCGGGCTTCGCCTCGTACTCCTTGATCCACTCGGCCGCCCGGGGGGTGGTCGACAGATCGGTGGAGGAGGCCAGCAGCTCCAGCACGACCTTGCGGCTGTGCCGGGCGCGTTCGGTGTCCGTACGCACCGTCATGCCGGGCTCGGCGCGGCGCGAACAGGCCGGCGCGAGCGTCCGGGCACCCTCCACCTCCACCACACACACCCGGCAGGCGTTCTTCGGTGTGAGCGTGTCGCCCTGGCACAGCGTGGGGATGTCCTTGCCGGCGGTCCGGCAGGCGTCCAGGATCGTGTCTCCCTCGGGGACCGTGACGGGGGCGTCGTCGAGGGTGAACTCGACCAGCCGCCTCGGCGGCCCGAGCGGTATCGCGGTCATTCGTAGGCTCCCAGCCGGTCGATGGCGGATTCGACGGCGTTCCAGGCGGTCTGTCCCAGACCGCAGATCGAGGCGTCGCGCATGGCCCGGCCGACCTCACGCAGCAGGGCGATGTCGTCCGCCGCCGCTGCGCCCGTACGGTCCTTGATGCGGTGCAGGGCCTCCTCCTGGCGGACCGTGCCGACCCGGCAGGGCACGCACTGACCGCAGGACTCGTCCCGGAAGAACTCCGCGATCCGCAGCAGGACGCGCGGCAGCTCGACGGTGTCGTCGAGCACGAGGATCACCCCCGAACCGAGCGTCGTGCCCGCGGCCCGTGTCCCTTCGAAGGTGAGCGGGATGTCCAGCTCGTCGGGCCGGACGAAGCTGCCGGCCGCGCCGCCGAGCAGGACGGCGCGGATGGTGCGCGGCGGTCCCGCGCGTTCGATGAGCTCGCCGAGCGTGGCCCCGAAGGGCAGTTCGTACACGCCCGGCCGTGTCACGTTCCCCGAGAGGCAGAAGAGCTTGGTCTCCTCGGCGCGCCCGGTGAGGATCGGCAGGACGTTGACGAGCGTCTCCACGTTGTTGACCGCCGTCGGCTTGCCGAAGAGGCCCTTCTCGACGGGGAACGGCGGCTTGCTGCGCGGCTCGCCGCGGTAGCCCTCGATCGAGTTGAAGATCGCGGTCTCCTCGCCGCAGATGTACGCGCCCGCGCCGCGCCGTATCTCGATGTCGAAGGCGTACCCCTGGCCGAGGATGTCGTCGCCGAGCAGACCGCGGGACCGGGCCTGGTCGATGGCGTTCGTGAGGTGTGCCAGCGCGCGGGGGTACTCGCCGCGGAGATAGAGATAACCCCGGCGGGCGCCGATGGCGTACCCGGCGACGGTCATCGCCTCGATCAGGGCGTACGGATCGCCCTCCATCAGGACCCGGTCCTTGAAGGTCCCCGGTTCGCTCTCGTCCGCGTTGCACACCAGGTAGTGGGGGTGGTCGGGCTGCGAGGCGGTCGCCTGCCACTTGCGCCCGGTGGGGAACGCGGCACCGCCGCGCCCGACGAGCCCGGAGTCGGTGACCTCCCGGATGACACCGGCCGGGCCGAGGGCGAAGGCGCGGCGGAGGGCGGCGTAACCGCCGTGCGAGCGGTAGTCGTCGATGCTCAGCGGATCGACGACGCCGACCCGCCTCAGCAGCGTCAACCCGGGGTCGCCGGCCTGGGGCACGGCCGTGCGGGCGTCCGCCTCGGCGGGGGCGCCGGCCACGGAGGCGACCGCGGTCATGACGGCCTCCGCCGTCGCGGGGGCGACGACGGCCGTCGCGTATCCGGTTCGGCCGTCGGCGGGTTCCTCGCTCGCGGGCCGGGCCGGATCACCCTGCCCCGCCTGCACGACCAGTGCCGCCGGGGCACGTTCGCACAGTCCCAGGCACGGGCTCGGCTGGTAGGCCACATCGGGCCCGAGCCGGTCCCGGAGCGCGGCCGTCAGCGGGGCCGAGCCCTTCGCCGCGCACGCCAGGTCGGTGCACACGTGCAGCACCTTCGACGCCCGCGGCCTCACCGAGAACAGTGAGTAGAACGTCGCGACGCCGTACGCCTCGGCCGGCGGCACCGTCAGACGCCGGCAGATGTAGTCGAGCGCCCCCTCGCTCAGCCAGCCCACCCGGTCGTTCACCGCGTGCAGGGCCGGCAGCAGCAGGTCCCGCCGCTCGCGCGCGGCCGCACCGCCGCGCGCCCATCGCAGGTCCTCGTCGGTGCGCTCCGTGCCGCCCTCCCAGCCTGTTCCGGCCGGGCCCAGCAGGGCGTCCACCGCGTCCCGTTCGTCGTCGGTCACCTTCGCCGCGTCGGCGAACTTCAGGTCCATGCCGGTACCAGCTTCTCGATACGGATCGCGGACGCCTTGAACTCGGCCGTGCCCGCGATCGGGCAGTTCGCCTCGATGGTGAGCTGGTTGGTGTCGACCTCGTCCGGAAAGTGCATGGTCATGAACGCGAGCCCCGGCCGCAGCCCGGGGTCGATCCACACGGGCGCCGTGACCGAGCCGCGCCGCGAGGAGATCCGCACCTCCTCGTCCGCCTCGACCCCGTAGGCAGCCGCGTCCTCGGGACACAGCTCGATGTACTCACCACGGCGCAGCGGAGAGGCGAAACCGCCGCTCTGCACACCGGTGTTGTACGAGTCGAGCCGCCGGCCGGTCGTCAGCCGCAGCGGGTACTCCTCGTCGGTCAGGTCCACCGGCGGATCGTGATGGACGAGCCCGAAAGCCGCCGGGGTGCCGCGCTTGACCGGGTCGGTCTCCCACAGCCGCGCGTGCAGGAAGCTGGAGGGCAGTGCGTCCACGTCGGGGCAGGGCCACTGGAGGCCGGCGTGCTCGTCGAGGCGGTCGTACGTCATGCCGAAGTGGTCGGGGGACAGGGAGCGCAGCTCGTTCCACACCGCCTCCGAGTCGGCGAACTTCCAGCCGTCGTGGCCGAGGCGTTCGGCCATCGCGCAGAGGATGTCGATGTCCTCGCGGGCCTCGCCCGGCGGTACGAGCGCGGCCCGTACCCGCTGCACCCGGCGCTCGCTGTTCGTCGTCGTGCCCTCCGTCTCGGCCCAGGACGCTGTCGCCGGCAGGACCACATCCGCCATCTCCGCGGTCTTCGTCAGGAAGATGTCCTGCACCACCAGGTGGTCGAGCGACTTCAGCCGCCGTACCGCCTGTTCGCTGTCGGCCTCGGACTGCGCGGGGTTCTCGCCGATGCAGTACACGGCGCGCAGTTCCCGGCTCTCCATCGCCTCGAACATCTCGGTGAGCGTCATGCCGTACCGGGGCTGGATGACCGCGTCCCAGGTCCGCTCGAACTTGGTGCGGGCCACCGGATCGAGGATGTCCTGGAAGCCGGGCAGCCGGTTGGGGATGGCGCCCATGTCGCCGCCGCCCTGGACGTTGTTCTGGCCGCGCAGCGGCTGGACCCCGGCTCCGTAGCGCCCCACCTGGCCGGTCAGGAGCGACAGGTTGATCAGCGCCCGCACGTTGTCGGTGCCGTTGTGGTGCTCGGTGATGCCGAGGGTCCAGCACAACTGGGCCCGTTCGGCCGTGGCGTAGGCGTGCGCCAGCTCACGGATCGCGGCGGCCGGCACGCCCGTCACCTTCTCCGCGGCCGTCAGGGTCCAGGGCTCGACGAGTGCGGCGTACTCCTCGAAACCGGTCGTCGCCCGTTCCACGAAAGCCCGGTTGACCAGGCCGGCGTGGATGATCTCCCGGCCGACGGCGTGCGCGAGCGGGATGTCGGTGCCGACGTTGAGACCGAGCCAGCTCTCCGCCCACTCGGCCGTCGAGGTGCGCCGCGGATCGACGGCGTACATGCGCGCGCCGTTGCGTATCCCCTTGAGCACGTGCTGGAAGAAGATCGGGTGGGCGAAGCGCGCGTTGGAGCCCCACATCACGATGAGATCGGTGTGGTCGATCTCCTCGTACGACGAGGTCCCCCCGCCGGAGCCGAAGACGGCCGAGAGGCCGGCCACGCTCGGCGCGTGACAGGTGCGGTTGCAGGAGTCGACGTTGTTCGTGCCCATCACCACGCGGGTGAACTTCTGCGCCACGTAGTTCATTTCATTGGTGGCACGGGCGCAGGAGAGCATCGCGAAGGCGTCGGGGCCGTGCTGTTCCCGGGCTTGGCGGAAGCCGGCCGCGGCCCGGTCCAGTGCCTCGTCCCAACTGGCCCTGCGCAACTGTCCGTCGTCGTCGCGCACCAGCGGATGGGTGAGCCTCGGATACGTCTTCTGCGGCTTCTTCTTCATGCTGCACTTCCTGCTGAGGCGGTGGTGGCGAGGAGATCGGCGAGCGCGTGCACGGCGCACAGTTTCGGCACCGGGGTCCTGGTCAGTGCGGCGAGCTCGACGACTGCCGCGAGCAGCACGTCCAGTTCGAGCGGCTTGCCCTTCTCCAGGTCCTGGAGGGTGGAGGTCTTGTGGTCGCCGACGCGCTCGGCGCCGGCGATGCGCTTCTCCACGGAGATCTTGGGGTGGCAGCCGACAGCGGCCGCGACGTCGAGGGTTTCCCGCATCATCGTCTCGACCAGGGCTTTCGTGTCCCGGTGGCGGCAGATCTGCGCCATGGTGGCCCGGGAGAGGGCGCTGATCGGGTTGAAGGAGATGTTGCCGAGCAGCTTGATCCAGATGTCGTTGCGCAGGTCGGGTTCGACCGGACACTTCAGTCCGCCCGCGACCATGGCCTCGCTGAATTCGAGGCAGCGCCGCGACACGCTCAGATCGGGTTCGCCGATGGAGAACCGCGTGCCCTCCAAGTGACGTACGACGCCGGGTGCTTCGAGTTCGGTCGCCGCGTAGACGACACACCCGATGGCGCGCTCCGGCGGCAGCGTCGCACTCACCGAACCGCCCGGGTCGACGCTCTCGACACGGCGTCCGGTGTACGGACCGGGCAGCCCGTGGAAGTACCACCACGGGATGCCGTTCTGGGCGGCGACCACCGAGGTGTGCTCGTGCAGCAGGGGATGGACCAGCGGGCCCGACGCCGCGTAGGAGTTCGCCTTGAGGCCGAGGAAGACATGGTCGACGGGCCCGACGGAGGCGGGGTCGTCGGTGGCGTTGGGCCGCGCGGTGAAGTCGCCGCGCGGGCTGAGGACACGGACTCCGTCGCGGCGCATGGCCGCGAGGTGCGCGCCGCGGGCGATGAGGTGGACTTCGGCGCCGGCGCGGTGCAGCGCGGCCCCGACGTATGCGCCGATGGCTCCGGCGCCGACAACTGCGACTTTCACGGGGGCTCTCCGTTCGGTTGAGCGACCGAGCGAGGGCGGAGGTGACGAGGGTTGAGTCGACAGAATATTGTCTACAGTATGCCTTTCGGCCGGTCAATACTCGTCACACCCCTTCGGGAAAGCTCCAAAAACCGCCCCCCGAATCCTGTGGGGTCACGTGCCGTCGTACCGGGTGGTAGCAGCCAAGACTGGGTCGTTCCATCTGCCTCTAGGACGGGATCTCTATATGACCGGCACGCGCATCACCGCGCTGGGGCACTACCAGCCCGCCAAGGTGCTCACCAACGAGGACCTGGCGGCCATGGTCGACACCAGTGACGAGTGGATCCGCTCGCGCGTCGGCATCCGGACCCGTCACGTCGCGGCGGAGGACGAGCCCGTCGACGAGCTCGCCGCGCACGCCGCGGCCAAGGCCCTGGCCGCGGCGGGCCTCACCCCGGGGGACATCGATCTCGTCCTGGTCGCCACCTCCACCGCGATCGACCGGTCGCCGAACATGGCGGCGCGCGTCGCGGCCCGGCTCGGCATGGGCTCACCCGCCGTGATGGACCTCAACGTCGTCTGTGCGGGCTTCACCCACGCCCTCGCCACCGCCGACCACGCCCTGCGCGCCGGATCGGCCGAGCGAGCCCTGGTCATCGGCGCCGACAAGATGGCCGCGGTGGCCGACTGGAGCGACCGCACCAGCTGCGTCCTCGTCGGCGACGGCGCGGGGGCCGCGGTCGTCGAGGCGACCCAGGAGGGTGAGCGCCCGGGCATCGGTCCCGTGCTGTGGGGCTCGGTCCCCGAGATGGGTCATGCCGTACGGATCGAGGGCACCCCGCCTCGCTTCGCGCAGGAGGGCCAGTCCGTCTACCGGTGGGCCACCACGCAGCTGCCGCCCATCGCCCGCAAGGTGTGCGAGCGGGGCGGCGTCACTCCGGAGGAGCTGGCGGCGGTCGTCCTCCACCAGGCCAATCTGCGGATCATCGAACCCGTCGCCCAGAAGATCGGCGCCGTGAACGCCGTCATCGCGCGCGATGTGGTCGAGTCCGGCAACACCTCGGCCGCCTCCATCCCGCTGGCGCTGTCGAAGCTGATCGAGCGCGGGGAGATCGAGTCCGGCGATCCGGTGCTGCTGTTCGGCTTCGGAGGCAACCTCTCCTACGCGGGGCAGATCGTGCGCTGCCCCTGAGATCCGCCGCCCCTGTTCCCTGTCGCCTTTTCCCTTCCGCCGAGCGTCGGCGCGCCGGGCGGCCGGCTTCCCGGGCAGACTGAACGGCATGGTGGCGAAGCGAAGCGCGGGACTTCTGCTGTTCCGCGGCACGGGCACGGAGGCCGAGGTGCTCATCGGGCACATGGGAGGCCCGTACTGGGAGGGCCGGGACGAGAAGGCCTGGTCGGTGCCGAAGGGGGAGTACCTCGCCGAGGAGCAGCCGATGGCCGCGGCCCGTCGGGAGTTCGAGGAGGAACTGGGGCTCGCGCCGCCCGACGGCGAGTGGCTGCCGCTCGGCGACGCCCGCCAGTCCAGCGGGAAGATCGTGATCGCCTGGGCGATGGAGGGCGACCTCGACATCGGCCTGGTGGTGCCGGGCACATTCACCATGGAGTGGCCCCCTCGCTCGGGCCGGATGCAGGAGTTCCCGGAGATCGACCGGGTCGCATGGCTCCGGCTGGACGAGGCGCGCGAGAAGCTGGTCGCCGGCCAGCAGGTCTTCATCGACCGCCTGAGGGACCTGCTCGACGGTCGCCAGGAGCCCGGCACGGCGTGATTCCCGCCCGAAGTGCCCCTGGATGCAAGGGATTTCAGCCAGGGTGACGTGTATCTCGGTGCGGTTTCCGCATGAGGGGATTGCGCTCGGTAGACTGTAGACGATAACCAATTGTGTCTCGCCGCCGTCGGCCGCAAGGGGGACCGTGATGTTGTCCGCAGGACTGCCGCAGGGCGCCGTGCCCAAGCTGGAACGACCTGGTCCGCTGCGTGAGCGCGTGTACGAGGCGTTGCTCGAGCTGATCACGACGCGCGCGCTGCGCCCCGGCCAGCATCTGGTCGAGAGCGAACTCGCCGGTCATCTCGGGGTCTCCCGGCAGCCCGTGCGCGAGGCGTTGCAGCGGCTGAACACCGAGGGATGGGTCGATCTGCGGCCGGCGCAGGGTGCGTTCGTCCACGAACCCACCGAGGACGAGGCGGACCAACTGCTCTCCGTGCGCACCCTGCTGGAGGCCGAGGCCGCCCGGCTCGCGGCGGCGAACTCCGGCTCCGCGGGCATCGCCGAGCTGGAAGGGCTGTGCGCGCAAGGCGAACGGGCCGTCGCGGACGACGACGTGGATCTGGCTGTGGCCACCAACGCCGCGTTCCACGCCAAGGTGATGGAGCTCGCCGGAAACGTCGTCCTGCGGGAACTGGCCGCCCAGGTGGACCGTCGCGTCCGCTGGTACTACACGCCCGTGGCGCGGCAGCGTGGCCGGCAGTCGTGGATCGAGCACCGCGAACTGATCGCGGCGATCGCGGACCGCGACGAGCGGCGTGCGACCGAGGTCATGAAAGCGCACACCGAGCACACCCGCCAGACGTACCACCAGCGCGAACAGGCGTAGGCGGCGGCGCACGGTCCGCGAGCGGCGGTCCGCGGCCACGGGTCCGGCTCCGGGTGGGGCGGGGTGCGTTCGGGTCGGGCCGGGGTCCCGTGGGGCCCGGGCGTCCGACGCTCCGAGGGGCGGGGCGGGGAACGCCCGGCCCGGCTCAGCACCGGCCCACCGACCTCACGGAGTCTCACGCACGCTCCTGAACGGGTGCCCGGAATTCCGGGTGATCCGGATCATCGGCCGGGGCGGCGGCGCGCAGTGCCGCCTCGACCCGGCGGTTGCTGGTCATGGTCGCGGTGATGGTGGTCATGGTGAGGAGGAGGCCGGCGGCGGCGTACAGCGGGGTTCGCACGTCGTAGGCGGTGGCCAGCCAGCCGCCGAGGAAGGCACCGAAGGGGGCGGCGCACATGGCGAGCATGCGGGAGGTGGAGGCGACCCGGCCCATCAGGTGGGCGGGGACGATCGCCTGCCGGAGGGAGGGCGCGAGCACCATCGTGGCGCCCATGCCCGCTCCGCAGACGGCGAGCGCGAGGCCGGCGAGATACGGGTTCGGGGCGGCGGCAAGGCCCAGAATGGCGAGTCCCTCGACTGCTGCCGTGCACGTCAACGCGGCGCCGGTGCCGAGTCGTCGGCCGAGGAAGGAGGCGATGCCTGCGCCGAGCAGACCGCCGGTGGCCTCCGCCGTGAGCAGCAGGCCGAAGCCGAAGGCGTCGATGCCGAGACGATCGTGCGCGAAGAGGGCGAGCACGGTCTCCACGGCGAGGAAGGCGATGTTCCCGACCGCCGGACGCAGCGCGAGCCCGAGCAGCAGCTGATCCCGGAACACGTACGAGGCGCCGGCCCGCGCCTGCCGCAGCAGCGACTCACGCGCCTGCGGTGCGGGCCGGGGCGTGGCGGGCAGCGTACGGACGAGCAGCGCGGAGAACAGGAACGACACCGCGTCGGCGAGCAGGGGAACCGCCCGCCCGAGCGCGAGCAGCGCACTGCCCGCCGGCGGCCCCGCGAAACCGGACATGGCGGTCTGGGCGCCGCGCAGGCGGGAGTTGGCGCGCTCCAGGAGCGCGGGGTCGCGGCGGAGCAGATCCGGCAGGTAGGCCGTGGCGGCCGTATCGAAGAACAGCCCGCCGAGGCCGAGCAGGAAGGCGACGCCCGCGAGCAGCGGAATGCTCAGCACGTCGAGCACGGCCGCTGCCGCCGGTATCGCGAGCAGCGCCGCACGCGCCGCGTCCGCGACCCACATCGTGCGCCGACGGTCCCAGCGATCCACCAGCGCACCGCCGAGCACCCCGAAGAGCAGCCACGGCAGCGTCCCGGCGGCCGTGACGGCGGCGAGCGCCATCGGATCCCGCGTCAACGTCAACGCGAGCAGCGGCAGCGCGGCATGCGACACCCCGTCACCGAGCGAGGACACGGTCTGTGCCGTCCACAGCCGCCCGAAGCCGGTCGGCAACTTCCGAACGTCCGTCGTCACTTGGTGTCCCCTCCGGTCTGCCGGCGCTGTGCCGGGTGGAACAGTGCGAAGACGAGCGACGCGTCCGGCAGTGACGGATCCGACAGCTCCCGGTACTCGTCCGCCAGTTCCTCGAGCCGCGCTCCCAGCTCCGCGAACTGCTCCTCGGTGAGCCGCAGATGCGCCATCCGCACGTGCCGCTCGCCGTCCGCCGACGACGCTTCCAGGTCCGCCACCGCATGGCGCATCAGCACATCCGGCCCTCCTTCGCCCGGATCCGGCAGCGTGACCGACCGCGCGGCCATCGCGTAGTACCGCTCGGTGACCCCCCGCACCTTTCGTGTCCGGACCACCTTCACCAGGCCGGCCCGCTCCAGCAGCCGCACGTGGTAGCTGGAACTTCCCTTCGCGAGGCCCACTCGCTCGGCGATCTGCGTGATCGTCGCGGGCTCGAAGCGGAGCACGGCCATGATCCTGTGGCGCGTGAGATTGGAGACGGCACGCAACTGCTCGTCGGTGGTGACGTGAAACGTCTCGGGGAGATCATCGGTAGGCATGCGAGTAATGGTCAACGACTCTTGACCATTGCGCAAGGGGATTCACGAACTGGTCTTTGTCCCGAGTGTGGAGAAAGTTGGACCGGAACTCTGCGCAAGTTCTTCCCACTTGGGGAAAGCGCTGCTACGTTCCCCTCGAAAGCACGACAAGACGGAGCCGCATCAGGTGCCCCGTGCCGATGGCCAGGGGAGGGAGGGGTTCGTGAGACGCATGACCGCTCGACCCGCGAACGCGCATCAGGCGCGACTCCTCAAGCTGCTGCGTGACGGGGGCCCCAACTCCCGTGCACAGCTCGGCGATCAGGTCGATCTCTCCCGGTCCAAGCTCGCCGTCGAGGTCGACCGGCTGCTGGAGACCGGACTCGTGGTCGCCGACGGACTCGCCGCCTCGCGCGGCGGCCGGCGCTCCCACAACATCCGGCTCGCGCCCGAACTGCGCTTCCTCGGTGTGGACATCGGCGCCACGTCCATCGACGTGGCCGTCACCAACGCCGAACTGGAAGTTCTCGGACACCTCAACCACCCGATGGACGTGCGCGAGGGCCCGGTCGCCGTCTTCGAGCAGGTGCTGTCGATGGCCGCCAAGCTGAGGGCCACCGGGCTCGCCGAGGGCTTCGACGGTGCGGGCATCGGTGTGCCGGGTCCGGTCCGCTTCCCCGAGGGCGTGCCGGTCGCGCCGCCGATCATGCCCGGCTGGGACGGCTTCCCGGTCCGCGAGGCGCTGAGCCAGGACCTCGGCTGCCCCGTGATGGTCGACAACGACGTGAACCTCATGGCGATGGGGGAGCAGCACGCGGGCGTCGCGCGCTCCGTCGTGGACTTCCTCTGCGTCAAGATCGGCACCGGTATCGGCTGCGGCATCGTCGTCGGCGGAGAGGTCTACCGCGGCACGACGGGCAGCGCGGGCGACATCGGCCACATCCAGGTCGAGCCCGACGGCCGCCCCTGCGCCTGCGGCAACAAGGGCTGTCTGGAGGCCCACTTCAGCGGTGCCGCACTGGCGAGCGACGCCGAGGAGGCAGCCCGCAGCGGCCGCTCCGAAGAACTCGCCGCACGGCTGGAGACGGCCGGACGGCTCACCGCCGTCGACGTCGCGGCCGCGGCGGCCGCCGGTGACACCACCTCGATCGAGCTGATCCGTGAGGGAGGCAATCGCGTCGGCCAGGTCATCGCCGGCCTCGTCAGCTTCTTCAACCCGGGTCTCGTGGTGATCGGCGGCGGAGTGACCGGACTCGGCCACACGCTGCTGGCCAGCGTCCGGACCCAGGTCTACCGCCAGTCGCTGCCCCTGGCCACCGGGAACCTGCCCATTGTGCTGGGCGAGTTGGGCCCGACCGCCGGAGTCATCGGCGCGGCCCGGCTCATCAGCGACCACCTCTTCTCACCGGCCTGATCCCGGGCCGGGACGCCCGGGCAACCGCCGCACGGAACCAGCACCACGAGCACTGCCAGGCACCGCGAGCACCACCGGAAGCACTGCCACCGTCAGCACCACCGGCACGTTCAGCAACACCGCACCGCCGGCACCACGGCACCACCAGCTCTCTCGCTCCACCCGCCCTGCCGCACCCACGCACCACGGACTGCCCGACTCACCGGCCGCACCCGCCGAGGGGATTTGTCATGGCACCAGAACCACCCCTGCTCACCATGTCCGGAATCACCAAGTCGTTCCCGGGCGTCCGCGCACTCGACGGCGTCGACCTGGAGGTCCAGGCAGGCGAAGTGCAGTGCCTGCTCGGCCAGAACGGCGCGGGCAAGTCCACCCTGATCAAGGTCCTCGCCGGAGTCCACCAGCCCGACGGCGGCGCCATCACCTGGCAGGGCGAGACCGTCTCGCTGAAGTCGCCCATCGCGGCCATGCGGCTCGGCATCGCCACCATCTATCAGGAACTCGACCTGGTGGAGGGCCTGTCGGTCGCCGAGAACGTCTTCCTGGGCCATGAGCCCACCGCGGCCGGCTTCGTCGTACGCGGCGGCGAGGCCCGTGCGTCGGCGAGCCGGCTCCTCAAGCGGCTCGGCCACCCGGAGATCGACCCCGCCCGCCTCGTCGGCGACCTGTCCGCCGCCCAGCAGCAGATCGTCTCGATGGCCCGCGCGCTCTCCCACGACGTACGGCTGATCGTGATGGACGAGCCGTCCGCGGCGCTCGACCCCGACGAGGTCGCCAACCTCTTCCGTATCGTCGGCGACCTCACCGCCGAGGGCGTCGCGGTCGTCTACATCTCCCACCGCCTCGAGGAGATCCGCACCATCGGCGACCGGGTCACCGTCCTCAAGGACGGTCGCGCGGTCGCGGTCGGACTGCCGGCGAAGACCACGCCGACCCGCGAGGTCGTCGCGCTGATGACCGGACGGAACGTCGAGTACGTCTTCCCCGAGCGCCCCGAACCGGTCGTGGCCGACAGCCGGCCGCCCGTGCTGCGGGTCGAAGGGCTCACCAGGAAAGGCGAGTTCGCGCCCGTCGACCTCGAACTGCGGCCGGGCGAGATCGTCGGGCTCGCCGGTCTGGTCGGCTCGGGGCGCTCCGAGATCCTGGAGACGATCTACGGCGCCCGCAGGCCCACCGCCGGACGCGTCGTCGTCGACGGGACCCCGCTGCGGACCGGCAGCGTCCGCTCCGCGGTGCGCGCCGGCATCGGGCTCGCGCCCGAGGAGCGCAAGGCGCAGGCGCTGCTGATGCTCGAATCGGTCACCCGCAATGTGTCGGTCTCCACGCTCTCCCGCTTCTCCCGCGGCGGCTGGCTCGACGGGCGTGCCGAGCGGTCCGCGGCGCAGCAGGCGACCAGGGAACTCTCCCTGCGCCCCGACAACCCCGACGCCCGTATCCGAACGCTCTCCGGCGGCAACCAGCAGAAGGCCGTGCTCGCGCGCTGGCTGCTGCGCGGCTGCAAGGTCCTGCTGCTGGACGAGCCGACCCGAGGCGTGGACGTCGGCGCACGCGCCGAGCTCTACGCCGTGATCCGGCGGCTGGCCGACGAAGGCCTCGCCGTCCTGCTCGTCTCCAGCGAAGTGCCCGAGGTCCTGGGCCTCGCCGACCGGGTCCTCGTCCTGCGCGAGGGCAGCGTCGTGCACACCGCCGACGCCCGGGAGCTGGACGAGCACCGCGTACTCGACCTTGTGATGGAAGGGAGCCCGACGGCATGACGCAGCCAGCCACCCCTGCGAAGCAGGACGCGCCGCCACCCACTGCCAAGACAGCACCGGACACCGGGGGCCGGCGACCGCTCGGACTGCGCGCCGATGTCCGCAACCTCTCTCTGCTCGGTGTGCTGGCCGTGCTGGTCCTGGTCGGCGGCATCACCAAGCCCGATCAGTTCCTCGCCGTCAGCAACCTCCAACTCGTCCTCACCCAGGCGTCCGTCATCGGAGTCGTCACCGTCGGCATGACGTTCGTGATCATCAGCGGCGGCATCGACCTGTCGGTCGGCGCGATCGTGGCGCTGGCATCGGTGTGGGCGACCACCCTGGCCACCCAGGAGTACGGCTTCGCCGGCATCCTGTTCACCGCCGTGATCGTGGGCGTCGCCTGCGGACTGGTGAACGGGGTACTGATCGCCTACGGGCGGATGGTTCCCTTCATCGCCACCCTGGCCATGCTCGCCTCGGCCCGCGGACTCGCTCTGCAGATCACCGACGGCAACACCCAGATCGTCACGGTGAACTCGGTGCTCGACCTTGGGGTCAAGGACGCGTACGTCCTCGGCATCCCGCCGCTGGTGATCGTGTTCGCCGCGGTCACCGTCGTCGGCTGGCTGGTGCTGAACCGTACGACGTTCGGACGCCGCAGTGTCGCCGTCGGCGGCAACGCGGAAGCCGCCCGGCTCGCCGGTATCGACGTCCGTAGGCAGCGGCTGTACCTCTACCTGCTCTCCGGACTGTGCTGCGGCATCGCCGCCTTCATGCTGATCGTCCTCGCCGGCTCCGGTCAGAACACCAACGGCAACCTCTACGAACTCGACGCCATCGCTGCCGCGATCATCGGCGGCACCCTGCTGAGCGGAGGCCGCGGCACCATCGTCGGCTCCGTCCTCGGTGTCCTCGTCTTCACCACGATCACCAACATCTTCGCCCTCAACAACCTGGAGACCGCCGTCCAGCAGATCGCCAAGGGCGCGATCATCGTCGCGGCCGTCCTGGTGCAGCACCGCACCCTGCGCGGCGGGGACGCCTGACCACCAGGCCGTCCACGCCACCCCCGTCCCCCATCCCCCATCTGTCGCACCGCCCAGCGAAGGGTTGATCCGCCATGCCAGAAATCCCCGTCCCCAGCCGCAGAGGACTCCTCTTCGGCACCGCCGCCATCGGCGCCGGTGCGTTGCTGACCGCCTGCACCAGCAACGAGCCCGAATCGAAGGGCGAGGCCACCAACAACGCGCCGGTGGCCGACGACAAGCCCGGCAAGGCCGTCACCATCGGCTTCGCCGGACCGCAGGCCGACCACGGCTGGCTGAACGCGATCAACCAGAACGCCAGGTCACGGGCGAAGAAGTACTCCGACGTGACGCTCGACATCACCGAGGGCTCCAACGACACGGCCACCCAGATCGGTCAGATCCAGACGCTGATCAACAAGAAGGTCGACGTGCTCGTCGTCCTCCCGGCCGACGGAAAGGCCCTGACCCAGGTCGGCCTCCAGGCCATGAAGGCGGGCATCCCCGTCATCAACCTGGACCGCATCTTCGCCTCCCCGCAGGCCTACCGCTGCTGGATCGGCGGCGACAACTACGGCATGGGCCTCAACGCCGGCCGGTACATCGGCGAGCAGCTCAAGAACAAGCCGAACGCCAAGGTCATCGAGCTGGCGGGCATCGACAACCTCGAGCTCACCAAGCAGCGCACCCAGGGCTTCGACGACGCGCTCAAGAACTACCCCAACATCAAGAAGGTGGCCCGCCAGGCCGCCGACTTCACCGTCGAGTCCGGCCAGGCCAAGATGGCCCAACTCCTCCAGGCACAGAGCCAGTTCGACGCTCTGTGGAACCACGACGACGACCAGGGTGTGGGCGCGCTGCGCGCCATCGCGCAGGCCGGCCGCGACAACTTCCTGATGGTCGGCGGCGCCGGCGCCAAGTCGGCGATGGACGCCATCAAGGCCGACAACAGCGTGCTGAAGGCCACCGTGCTCTACCCGCCGACGATGGCCGCCTCCGCCATCGACATCGCCCGCGCCCTCGGACAGGCCAAGGGCGTCAGCGGCCTCGCCGAACTCGAGATCCCCGCCTCGCTCACCCTGTACTCGGCCGTCGTCACCAAGGAGAACGTCGACCAGTACCTGCCCACCGGCTTCAGCTGACCGGCGCGCCCGCCCCCACCGAGCAGACCGACGAGGAGGAATCCGTATGGAACAGAGGGACAGTGGAGCCGCGCCGCCGACACTCGGTGTCGGCATGGTCGGATACGCGTTCATGGGCGCCGCCCACTCCCAGGGGTGGCGCACCGTGGGACGGGTCTTCGACCTGCCGATGCGGCCCGTCCTCGCCGCGATAGCCGGCCGCGACCCGTCTGCGGTGCGAGCCGCGGCGGACCGGCACGGCTGGGCCGCGGCGGAGACCGACTGGCGCCACCTCATCACCCGGGACGACGTACAGCTCGTCGACGTCTGCACCCCGGGTGACAGCCATGCGGAGATCGCCATCGCGGCCCTGGAGGCGGGCAAGCACGTCCTGTGCGAGAAGCCGCTCGCGAACTCGGTCGCCGAGGCCGAGGCGATGACGGCGGCGGCCGAACGCGCCCGCGAGCGCGGCCAGGTGGCGATGGTCGGCTTCAACTACCGGCGGGTGCCGGCCATCGCCTATGCACGCAAGCTGATCGGTGAGGGGCGTCTCGGCACCCTCCGCCATCTGCGCTTCACCTATCTTCAGGACTGGCTGGTCGACCCGGAGTTCCCGCTGACCTGGCGGCTCCAGCGCGAGCACGCGGGCTCCGGGGCGCTCGGGGATCTGGGGGCGCACATCGTCGACCTCGCGCAGTATCTGGCGGGGGAGCACCTCGTCGGGGTGTCGGCACTCTCCGAGACCTTCGTACGGGAGCGTCCGCTGCTCGCCGGCGCGTCGACCGGGCTGTCCGCGGCCGGCGGCGCCGAGCGGGGTCCGGTCACGGTCGACGACGCTGCCCTGTTCACCGGGCGGCTGGCGTCGGGCGCGCTCGCCTCCTTCGAGGCCACCCGGATGGCGTCCGGCCGCAAGAACGCTCTCCGGCTGGAGATCAACGGCGAGCTGGGAGCGATTGCGTTCGATCTGGAGCGGCTCAACGAGCTCTCCTTCCACGACAACACCGAGCCCGCCGCCACCGCCGGGTTCCGCCGGATCCTGGTGACCGAGTCGGAGCATCCGTACCTCGAGGCGTGGTGGCCGCCGGGTCACGCCCTCGGCTACGAGCACACCTTCACCCACCAGGCGCGCGACCTGGTCGAGGCCATCGCCACGGGCCGTCAGCCCGCACCGTCGTTCGCGGACGGGCTCCAGGTGCAGCGGGTCCTCGCGGCGGTGGAGGAGAGCGCCGAGAAGAACGCCGTCTACACCCCCGTACAGGCGCACGATTAGGAGGCCTCCATGCCACGTCCGTTCACGCTCTTCACCGGCCAGTGGGCCGATCTGCCCCTCGAGGAGGTGTGCCGGCTCGCCCGCGACTTCGGATACGACGGGCTCGAACTGGCCTGCTGGGGAGACCACTTCGAGGTCGACAAGGCGCTCGCCGACCCGTCCTACCTGGACGGCCGGCACGCGCTGCTCGACAAGTACGGACTGAAGTGCTGGGCGATCTCGAACCACCTCGTCGGCCAGGCCGTCTGCGACAACCCCATCGACGAGCGGCACCAGGGAATCCTGCCCGCCCGCATCTGGGGCGACGGCGAGCCCGAGGGGGTGCGCCGCCGGGCCGCCGCGGAGCTGAAGGACACGGCCCGGGCAGCGGCCGCCTTCGGCGTGCGGACAGTCATCGGCTTCACCGGATCCTCGATCTGGCATCTGGTGGCGATGTTCCCGCCGGTGCCGGAACGGATGATCGAGCGCGGCTACGAGGATTTCGCCGAGCGCTGGAACCCGATTCTCGATGTCTTCGACGCCGAGGGGGTGCGGTTCGCGCACGAGGTGCACCCGAGCGAGATCGCGTACGACTACTGGACCACCAAGCGGGCGCTGGAGGCCGTCGGCAACCGGCCCGCCTTCGGACTGAACTTCGACCCGAGCCACTTCGTCTGGCAGGACCTGGACCCGGTCGGCTTCCTCTACGACTTCCGCGACCGGATCTACCACGTCGACTGCAAGGAGGCGCGCAAGCGTCTCGACGGACGGAACGGACGCCTCGGCTCGCATCTGCCCTGGGGCGACCCGCGCCGCGGCTGGGACTTCGTCTCGGCCGGACACGGCGACGTCCCCTGGGAGGACGTGTTCCGGATGCTCCGCTCGATCGGCTACGACGGGCCGATCTCGGTGGAGTGGGAGGACGCCGGCATGGACCGGCTGGCGGGCGCTCCGGAAGCGCTTGCCGACCTCAAGCGGTTCGATTTCGACCCGCCCACCGCTTCCTTCGACGCGGCCTTCGGGGGCGGCGACTAGCTCTCCGAGCAGCATTCAGGCAGTTCAGCGCCCGGCGGCAGATCCGCCGCCGGGCCTGTCCGGCCTGCCCGGGTTCGCCTTTGTCCTGCGGTAGGAAAAAGTTGAACTTCCCTTCTGCGCAAGGGCTTTCCGTCCAGGACGAACCCGACTACCGTCCCATGAGGTGTACAGGACATAGGTGGTCCCCGGCGTGACGGCGCACTCCGGTTCCACGATCAGCCCGCCCGGCGGTTGAGGGCAGAACACCGCCCCGCCCGTTCGACCGGCCCATCCCGGAGGACATTCGTGCACAGGAAAAGGCCCAGAGCAAGAAAATCGCTCGCACTCCTCACCGGCAGCCTCCTCGCCGCAACCTCGCTTCTCTTCACCGCACCCCAGATCGCGGCCGCCGCCGATCCCGAGCCGGCGCCGGCCGCCGAGGAGTTCCAGCAGGTCACTCTCGCCAAGGGGGGCGAGGAGACCGGCGAACCCATGTCGCTGGCCGTGCTGCCCGACCGCAGCGTGCTGCACACGTCCCGCAACGGCGAGCTGCGGATGACCGACAGCGCCGGCAACACCCGCGTGGTCGGGACCATCCCGGTCTACTCGCACGACGAAGAGGGTCTCCAAGGCATCGGCCTGGACCCGAAGTTCAGTGAGAACCGCTTCATCTACCTCTATTACGCACCCCCGATGGACACCCCCGCGGGCGACGCCCCCAACGAGGGCACCCCCGCCGACTTCGCCAAGTTCGACGGCGTCAACCGGCTCTCCCGCTTCGTCCTCAAGGCCGACGGCACCCTCGACAACGCCAGCGAGAAGAAGATCCTCGACGTCCCGGCGACGCGCGGCATCTGCTGCCACGTCGGCGGCGACATCGACTTCGACGCACAGGGCAACCTCTATCTGTCGACCGGAGACGACTCCAACCCCTTCGCCTCCGACGGATACACCCCCATCGACGACCGCCCCGGCCGCAACCCCGCGTACGACGCCCGCCGGACCTCGGGCAACACCAACGACCTGCGCGGCAAGATCCTGCGCATCAAGGTGAACGACGACGCGACCTACTCGGTCCCCGAGGGCAACCTCTTCGCGCCCGGGACCGACAAGACCCGGCCCGAGATCTACGCGATGGGCTTCCGCAACCCCTTCCGCTTCAGCGTCGACAAGAAGACGGGCATCGTCTACGTCGGCGACTACGGGCCCGACGCGGGCGCGGCCGACCCCAAGCGCGGTCCGGCCGGTCAGGTCGAGTTCGCCCGGGTGACCAAGCCCGGCAACTACGGCTGGCCGTTCTGCACCGGCAACAACGACGCCTACGTCGACTACGACTTCGCGACCAAGGAGTCCGGCGCGGCCTTCGACTGCGCGGCACCCAAGAACGAGTCGCCGCACAACACCGGCCTGGTCGACCTCCCGCCCGCGCAGGCCGCCTGGATCCCCTACGACGGCGGATCGGTGCCCGAGTTCGGCAGTGGCTCCGAGTCCCCGATGGGCGGACCCGTCTACCGCTACGACGCCGCGTCCGACTCCCCGGTGAAGTTCCCGGAGGCCTACGACGGCGACTTCTTCGCCGGTGAGTTCGGCCGCCGCTGGATCAAGCGGATCGAGCAGGGTGAGGACGGCGCGGTCCAGTCCATCAACGCCGTGCCGTGGACCGGTACGCAGATCATGGACATGGCCTTCGGCCCGGACGGTGCCCTGTACGTACTCGACTACGGAACCGCCTGGTTCGGCGGTGACGAGAACTCCGGCCTCTACCGGATCGAGAACGCCACCGGCGGACGCTCACCCGTCGCCGAGGCCTCGGCCGGCAAGACCTCCGGCAAGGCGCCCCTGAAGGTCGCCTTCTCCTCGGCCGGCACCACCGACGGTGACGGCGACGCCCTCACCTACGCCTGGGACTTCGGCGACGGCGGCACGTCCACCGACGCCAACCCCAGCCACACGTACAAGAAGAACGGCACCTACACCGCGACCGTCACCGCCAAGGACCCGACCGGCCGCACCGGCTCCGCCAGCGTGCACATCGTCGTCGGCAACACCGCACCGAAGGTGACACTCGAACTGCCCGCCGAGGGAACCCTGTTCAGCTTCGGCGACGAGATCCCCTTCAAGGTCACGGTCACCGATCCCGAAGACGGCGCCGCCGGTGCCATCGACTGCGCCAAGGTCAAGGTGACGTACATCCTCGGCCATGACAGCCACGGGCACCCCGTGACCTCGGCCAACGGCTGCACCGGCACCATCAAGACCTCCTCCGACGGCGGACACGACCCCAACGCCAACATCTTCGGAGTCTTCGACGCCGAGTACACCGACGGCGGAGGCGGCGGCCAGGCCGCGCTCACCTCGCACGACCAGGCGCAGCTCCAGCCGCGCCACCGGCAGGCCGAGCACTTCACCGGCTCCTCCGGCATCAAGGTCTACGACAAGGCGAGCGCCAACGGCGGCAAGACCGTCGGTGACATTGACAACGACGACTGGATCTCCTTCAAGCCGTACAACCTGACCGGCTCCACCAAGCTCACCGCCCGGATCTCCTCCGGCGGGGCCGGCGGCTTCCTCGAGGTGCGCACCGGTTCGGCGAAGGGCCCGATCCTCGGCTCCGCGCCCGTGCCGGTCACCGGAAGCTGGGACACCTTCCAGGACATCGACGTGCCCCTGCGGGCCGTGCCCAAGAAGACCACCGAACTCTTCCTGGTCTTCAAGGGCGGTGCCGGAGCGCTCTACGACGTCGACGACTTCGAGCTCTCCAACAGCGCGCCCGACCGGACCGCCAAGCGCGTCCTCGTCTTCTCCAAGACCGCCGGCTTCCGTCACGACTCCATCGCCACCGGAGTCGCGGCCCTGAAGGAACTCGGCAAGTCCAGCAACATCACGGTCGACGCGACGGAGGAGGCCGGGCAGTTCACCACCAGCAACCTCGCCCGCTACGACGCCGTCGCTTTCCTCTCCACCACCGGTGACGTCCTGAACGCCGACCAGCAGAAGGCGTTCGAGAACTACGTCGCCACCGGCGGCGGGTACATGGGCATCCACGCGGCCGCCGACACCGAGTACGACTGGAAGTTCTACGGCGGGCTCGTCGGCGCCTACTTCGCCTCGCACCCGCAGATCCAGCCGGCGACGGTGCGGGTCGAGGACCACACCCACCCCTCGACCGCGCACCTCGACGAGGCATGGGAGCGCACCGACGAGTGGTACAACTACCGCACCAACCCGCGGGACCAGGCCCGGGTGCTGGCGACCCTGGACGAGACCACCTACCAGGGCGGCACGATGAAGGGCGATCACCCGATCGCCTGGTGCCAGACCTACGAGGGCGGCCGTGCCTTCTACACCGGCGGCGGCCACACCAAGGAGTCGTACGCCGAGCCGGCCTTCAAGCAGCATCTGCTGGGCGGACTGCGCTACGCCTCCGGCCAGGTCAAGGCCGACTGCAAGCCCTCGACCGGCTACCGCTCCATCTTCAACGGCAAGACGCTGGAGGGCTGGAAGCAGGCCGGGCCCGGCAAGTTCAACGTCGTCGACGGTGAGATGCGCACCGAGGGCGGCATGGGCATGGCCTGGTACCAGGCCAAGGAGCTGAAGTCGTACTCCCTCAAGCTCGACTGGAAGCTCGACGGCGACGACAACTCCGGTGTCTTCGTTGGCTTCCCGGCCTCCGACGACCCCTGGTCGGCCGTGAACAACGGCTACGAGGTGCAGATCGACGCCACCGACGCCGCCGACCGCACCACGGGTGCCGTCTACGGCTTCAAGTCGGCGGACATCAAGGCCCGCGACCGCGTCCTGCGGCCGCCGGGGCAGTGGAACAGCTACGAGATCAAGGTCCAGGGTGAACGTCTCCAGGTCTTCCTGAACGGCGTGAAGATCAACGACTACACCAACACGGACCCGGCCCGCAGCCTGAAGGACGGCTACATCGGTCTCCAGAACCACGGAGCCGGCGACCAGGCGTCCTTCCGCAACATCCAACTCAGGGAGCTGCCCTCCTAGGCGCCCCCCAGACGGCGGCGGGCGGGGAGGCGCCGTACCCCCCGCCCGCCGTCCTCCACCCCATCGCAAGGCAGGGAGGCAGTCCGTGACGAACGAGAATGTACGCACCGGAGTCTGGTTCGTCGGAGCCCGCGGCTCCGTCGCCACCACGGCCGTCGCAGGATGCGCCGCGGTCAGCGCGGGCCTGCATCCGCCGACGGGCATGGTCACCGAGACACCGCCCTTCGCGGCATCGCGGCTGCCCGCCCTGCCGTCGCTGGTCTTCGGCGGCCACGACACCGCACACTGCCCGCTGCCCAAGCGGGCCGAGGAGCTCACCGCGGCCGGGGTGCTTCCGCACGGACTCGCGGCCGCCGTACGCGGTGAACTGACCGCCGCCGACGCCGAGATACGGCCCGGCGGCCCGCAGTCCGGCGACACCCGCGGCGACGAGGAACTCATCGCCGCCTTCGCCGCCGACATACGCGACTTCCGGGAGCGGCACGCACTCGCCCGGGTCGTCGTCATCAACGTCTCCTCCACCGAACCCCTGCCGGAACCGGGTGCGGTGCGGCTGCCGCCCAGCTCCCTCTACGCGGCCGCGGCCGTCCGCGCCGACTGCCCCTTCGTGAACTTCACCCCCTCCACCGGGCTGCGCACCGAGGCCCTCATGGACGCCGCCGCCGCCGGTGGACTTCCCCACGCCGGCCGTGACGGCAAGACAGGCCAGACGCTGCTCCGTTCCGTGCTCGCCCCGATGTTCGTGCAACGCGCCCTGTCCGTACGGGCCTGGTCGGGCACCAACCTGCTGGGCGGCGGGGACGGAGCGGCGCTGGCCGACCCGGCCGCCGCGGCGGCGAAGAACGCCGGCAAGGAACGCGTCCTCGCCGACGCCCTCGGCCACACCCCGCAGGGCGAGGTGCACATCGACGACGTGCCCGCGCTCGGCGACTGGAAGACCGCCTGGGACCACATCGCCTTCGACGGCTTCCTCGGTTCGCGGATGATCCTCCAGACGATCTGGCAGGGCTGCGACTCGGCGCTTGCCGCGCCACTCGTACTGGACCTGGCGCGGCTCGTCGCCCGGGCCCACGAGGTGGGCGTCGAGGGACCCCTGCCGGAGCTGGGCTTCTACTTCAAGGACCCCGACGGAGGCCCCGCCGGACTGTCCGAGCAGTTCGAGGCACTTCTGACGTTCGCCGCGCGGCTGCGGGAGACGGCGTGAGGAAGAGGGACCTGGGAGCCTGGGCCGAACTGCTCCGTGTCTCGGCCCTGTTCACCGTCCCGGGAGACGCACTCGCCGGTGCGGCGGCCCTCGGTGTGGCCCCCAACCGCGGCACGGCCCTCGCCCTCGGGTCCTCGCTCTGCCTGTACGAGGCGGGTATGGCCCTCAACGACTGGGCGGACCGCGACGAGGACGCGATCGACCGTCCGCACCGGCCCATCCCCTCGGGCCGTATCGCCCCGCGGTCCGCACTGGCGGCGGCAGCGGTCCTGACGGGAGCGGGCCTCGCCCTGTCGGCGGCCGCCGGCCGTCGGCCACTCGCCCTGGCCACCGCGCTCGCGGCGACGGTCTGGTCGTACGACCTGCGTGTCAAGCACACCCGCGGAGGCCCGGCGGCGATGGCGGCGGCACGGAGCCTGGACGTACTGCTGGGAGCGGCCGCGACACGAACGGCGGCGACATCCGGTACGGCTGCGCGCGCCGCGTCGGGTATGGGTACGGCGGCCACCGGCATGGCGCGTGCCAGGTCGGTCGTCGGTGCGCCGGCCCGCGGCAGTTCCGTGATCGGCAAGGCGGTACGCGGCGCAGGCGCCACCACGGTCCCGACGACCCGCTCCGCCCTGCCCGGTGCCGTGGTGATGGGCGCGCACACCTACGCCGTCACCTCCGTGTCACGACACGAGGCCCACGGCGGATCGACGCTCGTACCCCTCGCCGCGCTCGCCGCCACCCTGGGCCTCGGGGCGCTCGGTATCCGCGAACAGCGCACATCCCCGGGTACACCGCCGGCACGGCTGCTGGTCACCGCACTCGCGGGCGCATACGTCCGCACCGCGGCGAAGCCCTTCCTGCACGCCGCCCTGAACCCGTCCCCGCCGCTCACCCAGCGCGCCGTGGGCGGCGGTATCCGGGCGATGATCCCGCTCCAGGCCGCGCTGGCCGCCCGCGCGGGCGGCGGCGCGTCGGCCCTGGCCCTGATGGGACTCGTCCCGCTCGCCCGCAAGCTCGCACGGAAGGTGAGCCCCACATGAGCCGAAGCCCCGCTCCCTCCATCCGTCTCGGCTACGGCACGAACGGGCTGACGGACCTGCGTCTGTCCGACGCGCTCGCCCTGCTGGCCGACCTCGGCTACGACGGCGTCGGTCTCACCCTCGACCACATGCACCTGGACCCGCTGGCCTCCGATCTGGCCGCCCGCACCCGCCAGGTGGCCGGCCGGCTGGGGGAGCTGGGCCTGGAGGTCACGGTCGAGACGGGCGCCCGGTATGTGCTCGACCCGCGGCGCAAGCACGGACCGTCGCTGCTCGACGCCGATCCGGACCAGCGGGCGGCCCGGACCGCGCTGCTCATCACCGCGGTGCAGGTCGCCGCCGACCTGGGCGCTCACGCCGTCCACTGCTTCAGCGGCATCACCCCGGCCGGAACCGACGACGACACGGCGTGGAAACGCCTCACCGAGGCCCTCACCCCGGTGCTGGACGCCGCGGAACGCGCCGGAGTGCCCCTCGCCATCGAACCGGAACCGGGTCATCTGCTCGCCACCCTCGCCGACTTCCACCACCTCCGAGGTCTTCTCGACAGCCCCGCCCCGCTCGGCCTCACGCTCGACATCGGCCACTGCCAGTGCCTGGAGGCGGCACCGCCCGCCGACTGCATCCGCGACGCGGCCCCCTGGCTGCGGCACGTCCAGATCGAGGACATGCGCCGGGGCGTCCACGAGCACCTCCCGTTCGGTGACGGCGAGATCGACTTCCCGCCCGTACTCGCGGCCCTCGCGGCCACCGGCTACCAGGGCCTGACGGTCGTCGAACTGCCCCGCCACTCCCACGCGGGCCCCGAACTCGCCCGCACCTCCATCGAGTTCCTGCGCACCAAGGGGGCGGCGGCATGCTGATGACCCGCAAGGAGTTGGACAGCCGGCTAGGCGGAGCCGCCCGCGCCTGGCTCGACGAGTCGCTCGCCGAGGCCGCGCACGCCGCCGACGCCGGCGAGGACGCCACGACCGTGTACGCGGCGCGCTCATGGGAGATGCGCTTCGCCGCCGCGGGCCGTCAGTGCGGCCAGGACAACGCCGACACCGTCCGCGCCCTGCTGCTCGTCGAGGCACGCGCCGACGCCGCCACCCTGACCCGCCTCTACCAGCAGGGCAGCGCCGCCGAACGCCGAGCCGTCCTCCTGGCGCTGCCCCGGCTCGCCCCACCGCCCTCCGCCGGCCTCCCGCTGGTGGAGGACGCGCTGCGCACCAACGACACCCGGCTGGTCGCCGCCGCCGTCGGCCCCTACGCCTGCGAGCACCTCGACCCCCACGCCTGGCGCCACGCCCTGCTGAAGTGCCTGTTCACCGGTGTGCCCGTGGACAGCGCTCACGGACTCGAACGGCGCGTCCGCGGCGATGCGGAACTCGCCAGGATGCTCGGCGACTACGCCGCCGAGCGCACCGCGGCCGGCCGTCCCGTACCCGCCGACCTCCACCGCGTCCTCGCCCTGACGTCCCCCACGGAGGAGATCTGATGCGCATCTTCGACCCCCACATCCATATGACCTCCCGCACCACCAACGACTACGAGGCGATGTACGCGGCGGGAGTCCGCGCACTCGTCGAGCCGTCGTTCTGGCTCGGGCAGCCCCGCACCTCGGTCGCCTCCTTCACCGACTACTTCGACGCCCTGCTGGGCTGGGAGCCGTTCCGTGCGGCCCAGTACGGCATCGCGCACCACTGCACCATCGCGCTGAACCCCAAGGAGGCGAACGACCCGCGCTGTGTGCCGGTGCTCGACGAACTGCCCCGCTATCTCGTCAAGGACAACGTCGTCGCCGTCGGTGAGATCGGCTACGACTCCATGACCCCGGCGGAGGACACCGCACTGGCAGCCCAGCTCCAGTTGGCGGCCGACCACGGCCTGCCCGCCCTCGTCCACACCCCGCACCGCGACAAGCTCGCGGGACTGCACCGCACCGTCGACGTCATCCGCGAATCCGCCCTGCCGACGGAGCGCGTCCTGCTCGACCACCTCAACGAGACCACCATGAAGCACGCCGTCGACAGCGGCTGCTGGATGGGCTTCTCCATCTACCCCGACACCAAGATGGACGAGGACCGCATGGTCGCCGTGCTCAAGGAGTACGGAACCGAGAAGATCCTGGTCAACTCGGCCGCGGACTGGGGTAAGAGCGACCCGCTCAAGACCCGCAGCACCGGCGACGCCATGCTCGCCGCGGGGTTCGGCGAGGACGACGTCGACAAGGTGCTGTGGCGCAACCCCGTCGCCTTCTACGGCCTCAGCGGCCGCCTCCAGCTCGACACCCCGGAACCGGAGCCCCTGCACGAGGGCAACTCCATCCTCCGCGGCGGGGAATGAGGAGGCAGCCGGATGCGCTTCCGCCACCCCGACGGCACCACCGTCCACCTCGGCTACTGCACCAACGTCCATCCCGCCGAGACCCTCGACGGCGTCCTCGCCCAGCTCCGCGACCACTGCGAACCGGTGCGCCGCCGTCTCGGCCGCGACCGGCTGGGCATCGGCCTCTGGCTGGCCAAGGACGCGGCCCGCGCCCTCGTCACCGATCCCGCCGCGCTGCGGGGCCTGCGCGGCGAACTCGACCGGCGGGGCCTGGAGGTGGTCACCCTCAACGGCTTCCCGTACGAGGGGTTCGGCGCCGAAGAGGTCAAGTACCGCGTCTACAAGCCGGACTGGACGGATCCCGAACGCCTCTCCCACACCACGGATCTCGCCCGGCTGCTGGCCGGCCTCCTGCCCGACGACGTCACCGAGGGCACCATCTCCACCCTGCCGCTGGCATGGCGCACCCCCTTCGACAACGTTGCCGCCGAGAACGCCCGCGCGGCGCTCACCACCCTCGCCGAACGGCTCGACGCCCTCGAGGACCTCACGGGCAAGTCCGTCCGTATCGCCGTCGAGCCCGAACCGGGCTGCATCGTCGAGACCACCGCCGACGCCATCGCGCCCCTGAGCGGCATCGCCTCCCACCGGATCGGCGTCTGCATCGACACCTGCCACCTCGCCACCTCCTTCGAAGATCCGGAGACCGCCCTGGCCGCCCTCACCGCGGCCGGTGTCACCGTCCCCAAGGCCCAGCTGTCCGCGGCCCTGCATGCCGAGGAGCCTCATCTGCCCGATGTGCGCGCCGCGTTGGCCGCGTTCGCCGAACCCCGCTTCCTGCACCAGACCCGCACCCGGACGAGCGCCGGCCTGCGCGGCACCGACGACCTCCCGGAAGCCGTCGCCGGCGAGGCACTGCCCGACGGCGCACCCTGGCGATCGCACTTCCACGTCCCGCTGCACGCCCCGCCCGCCCCGCCCCTCACCTCCACCCTTCCCGTCCTGAAGGACACGCTGTCCCGGCTCGTCGGGGGACCGGCGCCCCTGACCCGTCACCTGGAAGTGGAGACATACACCTGGCAGGCCCTGCCCGCCGAGCTGCGCCCCCGCAACCGCACCCAGCTCGCCGACGGCATCGCCGCCGAACTCACCCTCGCCCGCGACCTCCTGGTCGACCTCGGCCTCAAGGAGCTGCCATGACCGATGCCGGACAGACCGCGCCCACCCCTCTCCTGGTCCTGGACGTCGTCGGCCTCACCCCTCAGCTCCTCGCGCACATGCCCAACCTGCGGGCACTGGCCGGCTCCGGCTCCCAGGCCCCGCTGTCCACCGTGCTGCCGGCCGTGACCTGCGCCGCTCAGTCGACGTTCCTGACGGGCACCCTGCCCGCCGAGCACGGCATCGTCGGCAACGGCTGGTACTTCCGCGACCTGGGCGATGTGCTGCTGTGGCGGCAGCACAACGGACTGGTCGGCGGCGACAAGCTGTGGGACGCCGCCCGGCGCGCGCACCCCGGCTACACGGTGGCCAACATCTGCTGGTGGTACGCGATGGGCGCGGACACCGACTTCATCGTCACCCCCCGGCCCGTCTACTACGCCGACGGCCGCAAGGAACCCGACTGCTACACCCGCCCCCCGGAGCTCCACGACGAACTCACCGGTGAGCTCGGCACCTTCCCGTTGTTCCACTTCTGGGGCCCCGGCGCCGACCTGGTGTCCAGCCAGTGGATCATCGACGCCACCCGTCACATCATGGCCACCCGCCATCCCGATCTGACCCTGTGCTACCTCCCTCATCTCGACTACGACCTCCAGCGCTTCGGCCCCGACGACCCCCGGTCCCACCAGGCGGCCACCGACCTGGACGCGGCCCTCGCCCCGCTCCTGGCCGACGCCCACCGGGAGGGCCGCACGGTCGTCGCACTGTCGGAGTACGGCATCACCCGGGTCAGCCGCACCGTCGACATCAACCGGGCCCTGCGCCGCGCCGGGCTGCTCGAAGTCCACACCCAGGACGGCATGGAGTACCTGGACGCGATGGCCTCCCGTGCCTTCGCGGTGGCCGACCACCAGATCGCCCACGTCTACGTCCGCCGCCCCGAGGATCTGGAGGCCACCCGCCAGGCACTGGCGGAACTCCCCGGCATCGAGCAACTCCTGGACGACGAGGGCAAGAAGGCCCACGGCCTGGACCACCCCCGGGCCGGTGAGCTCGTCGCGGTCGCCGAACCGGACGCCTGGTTCACCTACTACTACTGGCTCGACGACAACCGGGCGCCCGACTTCGCACAGCTGGTCGAGATCCACCGCAAGCCCGGCTACGACCCCGTCGAACTTTTCATGGATCCCCAGGATCCGTACGTCAGGGTCAAGGCGGCCACGGCGATCGCGCGCAAGAAGCTCGGCATGCGCTACCGGCTCGCCGTCGTCCCCCTCGACCCGTCACCTATTCGTGGCAGCCACGGCCGGCTGCCCGCACACGACGACGAAGGCCCGCTCATCATCTGCTCCACCCCCCAGGCAGTCACCGGCCGCGTCGAAGCCACCGAGGTGAAGTCCCTGCTGCTCCACCTCGCTGGACTCCACTGAACCAGACGGCACTGACAACGAGGAGTTATCCACATGAGCCGCACCTCCAAGAACCACGACCCGGAGCTCTCCCACCGTCTCAGCAGACGAGGCATGCTCGGCGTCGCCGCCGGTGCCAGTGCCGCCGCCCTGCTCGGCGCGGCCGTCCCCGCGTCCGCGGCCCCCGTCACGGCGGCCCAGGACAGGGGACACGGCCGCGGCCGTCCCGTCCTGCCGCCCGGGCGTCTCGGCATCCAGCTCTACTCGCTGCGGGACAAGGTCTCCACCCTCGGCTTCGCGCCGGTGTTCGCCGAGCTGGCCAAGAACGGCTACGACGAGGTCGAGTTCGCCGGCTACACCCAGGGCTCCGCGGGCCCCATCACGCTCGCCCAGCTCAAGCGGCTTGCCAGGGACCACGGCCTGAACCCCATCGGCAGTCACGTCAACTACTACGACGACAACAACCCGGGTGCCTACAGCTTCGCGCAGAACCTGGAGAAGGTGCTCGACGACGCCCAGGCCCTGGGGCTCAAGCACATCGGCACCGCGTCCGGCCCCTGGCGCTACGGCGCCACCGTCGACGGCTGGAAGCGCGCGGCCGAGGACTTCAACACCTACGGCGCCGCCGCGCGGAGGCGCGGCATGAAGTTCTACCAGCACAACCACGCCGAGGAGTTCTCCTTCGCGACCGACAAGCCGAAGGTCCGTCTCTACGACGTGCTGCTCGCCGAGACCGACCCGAGCCTCGTCTATCTGGAGATGGACATCTACTGGGCGTATGTGGGCCAGTTCCGCTTCGGCAAGCGGGTCGACGGCACCCCCGCGCCCTTCGACCCGCTGCGCTACGTCCTCAAGCAGCCGCACCGTTACCCGCTCTTCCACGTCAAGGACGGCGAGCGCAACGAGGCGGCCCGTGACGGGTACGACATGGTCGACGTCGGTGACGGCGACATCGACTACAAGCGCTTCATCTCGGCGGTGAACAAGACCCACGGCGGCCGCCGCGACCACCACTGGCAGGCGGAGCACGACAACCCGGTCGAGTCCTTCGCGTTCGCCCGCAAGTCCAGCGCCCATCTCCACTCGCTGCGTGAGAAGGACTGCTAGTCCGTCCGCGTCATCTCTCGTTCGGTTCGCGGACCGTTCCCGGAGGTCCGTCGAGAATCTTGCTACCGGCCAGTAGAGGGAACGTAAGGTTCCGTCCATCATGGGACGCGAGCATGTCAAGGCCCTCCGTCCGTACCGGACGGGGGGCTTTCCCTGAGCTGTTCCGAGACCAGGAGAACCCCCCATGCATGCAGGCAAGTGGAGAGTCCGGTCGGTGGCGGGCGTCGCCGCACTGGCGTTCACCGTGGCCACACCCGTGGCCACCGCCGCGACCCCGGCACCGTCGGACGGCCCGGCGGCCAAGGCCGCTTCCACGGCGCAGAAGTCAAACGGTCCGTTCCTCGCCGATGTCGACTACGCGACGTGGCAGCGTGACGTGAAGGCCGTCATCGATGTGGCGCGTCCCTACATCGAGCAGCGCACCGCGAACCCCGGTGGCAAGAAGCAGGCCATCGTCCTCGACATCGACAACACGTCGCTGGAGACGGACTTCCACTACTTCTGGGAGATCCCGACCCCCGCGGTGAAGCCGGTGCTGGACCTCGCCACGTACGCGGAGTCCCGCGGCGTGGACATCTTCTTCGTCACCGCGCGCCCGGGCATCATCTACTCGCTCACCGAGTACAACCTGGAGCGGGTCGGCTTCCCGGTCGACGGTCTGTACGTACGTGACCTGCCGGACCTCTTCCACGAGGTCAGCAAGTACAAGACCGACAAGCGCACCGAGATCGAGGCCAAGGGCTACACGATCATCGCCAACATCGGCAACAACACCACCGACCTGGTGGGCGGGCACGCCGAGAAGACGTTCAAGCTGCCCGACTACGACGGCGACCTCTCCTAGGGCCTGATCCGAACGACGGGCCCGAGACCCCATCCGCGGGTCTGCCGTTCCGCGGGTTTGCCGTGCACGACGAGGGGGCCGTCACGACCGGAGCGAACGGTCGTGGCGGCCCCCTCGGTGCTCTGCCGCCTCTCCCGCCCGCCTCTCCCGCCGAGGAATCAGTCGGCCGGCCCGGTATCGCTCTGCTCCGGTTCGGCCGACTCCGCATCCGCGGGCCCTTCGTCGAGCGCGCCGGCGAGTTCCGTCCGGCGCCGGATGCCCAGCTTGCGGTAGGCGCTGGTCAGATGGGTCTCGACGGTGCGCCGAGCGAGGTGGAGCAGTTCGGCGATCTCGGCGTTCGTCATGCCGCCGGCGGCGAGCGCGGCGATCCGCCGCTCACTTCCGGTGAGCGCCTCGGCCCCGGTGAGCGCCGTCGCGACACGGCGCGCGCCGCCCTCGCGCAGGGCCTCCTCCGCCAGGGACCGCAGCCGCACGGCGCCCAGCCGCTCAGCGAGCTCGGACGCCTCCCGCAGAGAGTCGCGCGCCCGCGCCCGCTCTCCGGCGGCGTTGAGCTGCCGCCCCCGCGCGACCAGCGCCGGCAGCAACTCCCTCTCCACCGACGCGTCCCGCAGCAGCCGCACCGCCCGGTCCGTGAGCTCCAGTCCGCGCCGCCCGCCCGTCGCCGTGCCGAGGACACGCAGCGCCCTGCCCACGCAGCGCGGTGTGTTCCACACCCTGGCGAGCCGCAGTTCCTCGTCCGCGAGCGCGAGCGCCTCGTCCGGCCTGCCGAGCGCCAGCCGGCATTCGGCCGCCGCGGTCCGCCACGGTGTGACGACGGGCGCGACCACATGGCGCGCCGTCTGCCGGCGCCCGCACTCCAGGAAGTCCTCGAGAGCGCCTTCCATGTCTCCCCGGGCCGCGCGCAACGCGCCGCGCGCGTAGCGGAACCGGTGCAGTTCCCAGGACTCCGGCGCGGCCCGCAGATCGAAACCGTCCGTGAGCCGTGCGGCCTCCTCCGTGCGGCCCGTCTCCACCAGCGCGATGACCGCGTGGGCCTGGGCGTTGGAGGGCGCGCTCCGGCCCACCTGTGCCGGGCCTGCCTGCGGGGCGGCGGGGGCGGCGATCAGTTCGGCGTAGCGCCCCCGGGCCGCGGCGATGTCCGTCCGCACGTTCAGCAGCGCCTCGTGCATGGGGTGCAGCAGGGACGCGCGCTGTCCGGTCAGGCCGCGCCGGATGAGCCGTTCGGCCTCGTCGAGTTCGTCGGCCCACTGGGCGACGGCCGCCGCGGTGCCCAGCAGGAACGGTTCCGCCAGCGGGTCGGGCGGTGACTCCAGCAGCGCGCGGATCCGTTTCATCGCGGAGTCCGCCGACGTCAGACCGGCTGTCGCCTCGTACCGCACCAACAGCGCCTGCCCCGCCGCGCCCACCAGGTCCGGTGTCCGCTCGGCGATCTCCCGCAGCCAGCGGTACACCTCCTCGCGTATCCCCGGGTCGTGGTCCGACAGCAGCGCCGAGGCGGCCTGCACGGTACGGATCAGGTTCGGATGGTCCCGCAGGGGTTCGTCCAGCGCGCGCAGGATGTCGATCGCGGTGCGCGCCTCGCCCCGCCGGGCGAGGGCGGTGCCGAGAGCCACCGCCGCACGCACCCGGTCGTGCGGCATGCCCGGCAGCCGCACCGCCTCGGTCAGCCGCGGTATGCCGGTGGCCGACCGCACGGTGGCGAATTCGAGGGAGCCCAGTTCGGTGAGGACCGAGGCGCGGCGGGCCGCCGGCATCGGTTCGTCCAGCACCCGGCGCAGATAGGCCAGAGCGTCGTCCGTGCGGTCCTCGGAGACGGCGACGGTGGCGGCGTCCAGCAGCGCGCTCGTCGCCCAGGCATCGCCGATCGCGTCGGTGCGCAACAACTGCCGGGCCACCCCCTCGGCCCGGTCGCCCCGGCGCAGCATCACCTCGGCCGCCGTACGGTGCGCCTGCTGCCGCCGGGCGCCGGACCACCCGCTCAACACGGCGTCGCGCAACAGCGGATGGGCGTACCGGGGGCGGCCGTCCGCGTCCGGGCGCAGCAAGCCGAGAAGGGTCATGGCGGTGAGCCAGCCCGAGACGCGGGCAGGGTCGGCGCCCACCATCCCGGCGGCCAGACCGGCGTGGTCATCCGCGTCCCCGGGGACGTCGTCCACGACGGCGAGCGCGCGGGCGACGTCGGCGGTGGCCTGCCCCGCGCTGTCCAGCCACCAGGAGACCGCGGACGGGTAGGCGCCCGGGTACAGGGCGGCGCAGGTGTCCGGCACGGCGGCCGGAAGGTCGTCCGGGGCCTCGGCGCGCAGATCGTCCAGCAGAGCGCGCAGCAGGAGCGGGCTGCCCGCGCCGGCGCGTACGCAGGCGTCAGCCCAGTCCTCCGGGACGGTGACGCCGACGGCCGAACGGACCGCGTCGGTCGCCGCGTTCGCGCCGAGGGGCGCGAGGGTGTGGCCGCGTACGAGGGCCGGCGAGAGGGTGTGGTCCAGGCAGTCCGCGGGCGGCTCGATGTCGTACTGGCTGCGTTCGGTCACCACGAGCAGCACCGGTAATCGGTCGACGTGCCGCGCCGCCTCGACGAGCCAGCGGCGCGAGGGCTCGTCGGCGAGGTGCACGTCGTCCACGGCGACCAGAAGCGGTGCCTCGGCCGCGTGTTCGCGCAGCAGCCGCCACAGCCGGGCGGCCCCGTTCCGGTCGTACGTGGTGCCGGACGACTTCGGCGGCTCATCGACGCACCCGAACTCATGACCGGGCTGGAGCAGTTGGCGTACGACGGCGAGGGGCGCGGCGCCGGGGGAGCAGCGGGCGCGCAGCACCCGCATGCCCCGCCCCGACGCATGGTCCGCGGCGGCTTCCAGCAGTGCGCTGCGGCCGGTGCCGGTGGCGCCTTTGAACAACACCAGGCGACCGGAGCCGCGTCGGGCGCGTTCGACCTCGGAGGTCACCAGGGCCAGCGCCTCCCGGCGTTCGCGAAGGGGTCCGGGGCCGCGCATCAGTGCCTCCTGCCGTCGACGGGCTCGTGGCCGATCTCGTGGTCCGTCTCGTGGTCCTCCACGATTGCGGGTGACACCCCTGGCGCACGAGTGTGGAATGCGCCCGCTTGCCACCCGTGCCACAGAGGTGGCGAGCAACCGACCGGGCGCGTACGGGGACAGGGGAGAAACGGTTTGCACAGCTCATTACGGACCACAGACACCGCCGCGGGCGAACCGGCGCACCGGATACCCGTCGTGGTCAACGCGGCGGATCCCGTGTCCCGTGCGGGCGCGATGAGTCTGCTGCGGCAACAGCCGGTGATCGACTTCGTCGAGGACACGGAGGTCGGGCCGGGCACCGTGGTCGTGCTGATCAGCGAGACCCCGGACGAGACCACACTGGCGAGACTGCGCAGGCTGGTACGCAGCGACGGCGCCCGTGCCGTGCTCGTGGTGGGTGTGATCCGGGAGGCGCAGCTGCTCGACGTCATCGAGTGCGGCATCGGCACCATCGTCTGGCGGCAGGAAGCCACCGCACAGCGGCTGTTGCAGGCCGTACTCGCGGCGTCCCGGGGTGACGGAGACCTCCCCGGCGACCTGCTGGGGCGGTTGATCAGCCAAGTAGGAACGTTGCAGCGGACGGCCGCCAACCACTCGGGTGTTCCTTCCTCCGGTCTGGCGCCACGCGAGGTCGACGTCCTGCGACTGGTCGCGGAAGGGCTCGACACCGGAGAGATAGCGAGCAAGCTCGCCTACTCCGAACGGACCGTCAAGAACGTCGTGCACGGACTGACCACGCGTCTGCACCTCCGAAACCGGGCACATGCCGTGGCATATGCCCTGCGAGAAGGCTACATCTGACCCAACAGGCGGGCGAACAGGGCTACTCGGGCACCGCGCTCTGCCCCCTCGACGTCCCCGGCGTGCCCTGCGGAGTCGGCGCTCCTGAGGGCACGATCGGCGGACAGACTCACGACGGGGCAGGAGCACGACGGTGATCCACGAGGTGGACGAGGTCCTCAAGCGACTGATCGGGGGTGGCGCCCTGGCCGGATCGGGCATCGAGGTCTCCTTCGAAGCCCCGACCCGCGACTGGGCCGCACGGCGCAACCAGCCCGCCGTCAACGCCTATCTGTACGACATCCGCGAGGACGTGAAGCGGCGCGAACGCGGCGCCGTCGCCGTCCTCGACGAACGGGGACTCGTCGTGCGCCGCCGCCAGCCTCCCCGCTGGTTCCGGCTGTCCTACCTGGTCACGGCCTGGACCAAGCGGCCCGAGGACGAACACCGGCTGCTGTCCGCGGTGCTGGCCACCCTGATCCCCCGCGAGATCCTGCCCGCCGACGAACTCCCCGGAGCGCTCGGCGAACTGGGCCTGTCCGTGCCCCTCACGGTCGCCGGCCTGCACACCGAGGCGCGCTCCATGGCGGAGATCTGGAGCGCGCTGGGCGGTGAACTGAAGCCGTCCCTGGACCTCGTGGTGACGGCCCCCTTCCCGGCGTACCCCGAGTACGACGCGGGCCCGCCCGTCACGGAGGGCGCGGGAGTGCGTATACGCGGCATCGACGGCACCCTGGAGGGCTCGCCCGAGCGGCGGCACCGGCCGCATCACCTGGCCTCCGCGACGGCCGCCCGCGCCGCGGCGACGGCGGCCCCGGACGAATACGGCGACGGGCCACCGTCCGCGTCGGAGGAAGCAGACGGCCGGGGCCGGAGGAAGCAGGGCACGTGAGCACGTACACCCCGACGGAGACCGCCGGCGAGACGGCTTCCACCGCACAGCCGACGGCACCCGGACACAGCACGGCGACAGCGGAGGATGCCGACCTCGGCGCTCTCCTCAGCCGTCTTTCCCGACTACGCCGGAACGTCGCCCGGTTGGTCGACCACCGCGCCGCCGCCGACCCCACCGCCACCGACCCCCTGCGCGGGCTCTATCTGTCCGAGGAGGCCGTACGGCATCTGCTGCGGCCCCTCGCGCCGGACCCCGCCGGACCCGCCCCCGACCACGAAGGGCCCGAGGACCGACTGGCGCGACTCGCTGGACGGTTCGGGCTCACCGGGCTGGACGTCCGGATCCTGCTCATCGCCCTCGCCCCCGATCTCGACCGCACCTTCGAGCCCCTGTACGGCTACCTCAACGACGATGTCAGCCGTCGGCGCGCCACTGCCGGACTCGCCCTCGACCTGTGCGGACTGCCCGCGCACAACTCCGGAGCGCGGGCGAGGTTCCATCCGTCGGCGCCCCTGTCCACGCTCGGGCTGCTCGTGGTCGAGGAGGCCGAACGGCCCTTTCTCAGCCGTACGTTGCGCGTCCCGGGCCGAGTCGTCGCCCATCTCCTCGGCGACGACACCCCGGACGCCGCGCTCGCGGATCACCTCCGCCCGCTCGCGGCGGCCTCGGGAACGTACGACGAGGGGTTCACCCGCAGGCTCGCCGAGCGGCTCAGCAGCCGGCCGGCCGTCGTGCATCTGCGCGAACACCGGGAGGGCGACGGGCTCGTGTACGCCGCGGCAGCCCTGCGCGCGGCGGGTGCCGAGGCCCTGCACTTCACCCCCTCGACGGCGAAGGACGCGCTCCCGGACCTGCTCCCTCGTCTGCTCCGCGAAGCCCGTCTGCGTGACTGTGCCGTCGTGGTGTCACCGCTGCCCGAGCAACCGGGCTCGCTCCTGAGGGCGTTGACCTCGCCCGACGTGGCGGTTCTGTTCGCAGGGACCCGCCCGTACGACCCGCAGTGGTGCGAGCGCGATCCGCTGGTCCTCGACGTGCCCCGGCTGCGTGCGGGCGCCGTGGACGTCTGGTCCGCCGCGCTCGGTCCCGCGGCGGAGAGTCCGGGGCTCGATCTGGCGGCCACCGTCGCCCCCTACCGGCTCGGCGGGGACCGTATCGGGCGAGCCGCCCGCGCGGCTGTGGACCTCGCCGCGTTCGACGGCACCCCGGTGACCGACGCCCATCTGCGGCTCGCCGCACGGCAGCAGACCGCGTCCGGTCTGGAGCGCCACGCGCGCCGGATCCGCCCCGAGGTCGGCTGGGACGATCTCGTCCTGCCGGACATGCCGCTCGGCCAACTGCACGAACTCGCCCTGCGGGCCCGCCACCGCGACCAGGTCCTCGGCGACTGGCGCCTGAGCGCCGGGGGAGGCCGGGGCCGAGGTGTCCTCGGGCTCTTCGCGGGCGAGTCCGGCACCGGCAAGACCCTGTCCGCCGAGGTCGTCGCCTCCGAACTCGGCCTGGATCTCTACGTCGTCCAGCTCTCGTCCATCGTCGACAAGTACGTCGGCGAGACCGAGAAGAACCTCGAACGGATCTTCACCGAGGCCGACCGCACCGACGCCGTCCTGCTCTTCGACGAGGCGGACGCCGTGTTCGGCAAGCGCTCGGAGGTCAAGGACTCCCACGACAAACACGCCAACATGGAGAGCGCGTACCTGCTCCAGCGCCTGGAGTCCTTCGAGGGCATCGCCCTGCTCACCACCAACCTCCGGGCCAACATCGACGAGGCGTTCACCCGGCGCCTCGACCTGGTGGTCGACTTCCCGTTCCCCGACGCCGGTCAGCGGCTGGCCCTGTGGCGCCACAGTCTCAGCTCGGTGCCGTGCGCGGACAACACGGAACCGGCCGCGGTCGCCCGCGACTTCGAGCTCGCCGGCGGCTCCATCCGCAGTGCCGTCGTCACCGCCGCCTACGCCGCCGCGGGCCGCTCCGGACGGGTGACGACGGCCGACCTGCGGGAGGGCGCCGAGCGCGAGTACCGCAAGGCCGGCCGTCTGGTTCCGGGCGAGGGAAACTGGTGACCCACCTGGTTCCGGGCGAGGCAACCGGTGACTCCCGGCGTCCCCCGCGAGGGCAACAGGTGACCGCCGGGACGCCGGGTCACCTCACACGGTGAACCGGACCGCCTCCAGCCAGAGCGAGTTCGTCAGGGTGCCCCCGAAGATGAAGCCCTCGCCGCTGTCCGGCTCGTCACAGCCCAGGCCGTGCCAGCCCTCGTCGCGGACGTGGGCGGTCTGGCAGACGCGGTTCTTGCCCTCGCCGACGTTGATGACGAACCCCAGCATGTCCGGAGCACCCTTCTTCCGGCTGCCGATGTAGTTGTCGACGCCGTCGGGCGCGCCCGACCACGGAGCGTTGTAGTGGCCCCGGTCGTTGGTCGACTCGGGGTCGTGGACGAAAGCACTGCCGGCCGTGCCATTGGTACCGGACACCGCGATGTTGAGCTTCTTGATCGGCTTGCCCTTGCCCACTGTGCCCGCCGTCTTGCCGTCGCACGCGGGGTCCGTCCAGCCGTCGCCCTCGACGTACGCCCGATAGCAGATGTGCCGGCCCGACTTCTCGGCGGCCAGCCGCGTGACGGCGTCCGCCGCGGTGTCCTCGGGGGCCTTGGACTCCTTCTTCTCCTCGGAGCCACCGCCACCGCCTCCGGCCCCGTCGTTCGCCGGGGGCGGCGACTGCTGCGGGGCCGGCGTGGGGGAGGGAGGCGCCGGGGCCGGCGCGGACACCGAAGGGCTGGGCGGCAGCGTGCTGACGCCGGCCTCCTGGAGCTTCTCCGTGGCGGCGCTGCGCACCTGGGGCTTGTACGCGATCCACAGCATCACGAAGGTGATCGCGAGGGCCAGGAAGACACCGAGGAAGGTGAGGAGCCAGCCGGGCAGGAACCCGCGCTGGACGTAGGTGCCCTCGACGTCCAGCGGCACGGTTCCCGAGCGCTGCACGGCGAGCGTGTAGGGCCGCTCCTCCTTGGACCCGAACCAGATGACCTGGCGCGGCTTGAGCGTGGTCCTCACGAAGGCCGCGCGGCCGGGTTCGATCTGGATGTTGCTCGGGTGGATGTCGTAGGACAGCTGGTCGCCGGTGTCGCTGCCGCTGACGGAAGCCGTGAGCTTCGTGTTCCCGAGGTTGTCGACGGCGAGCCGCGGACGCCCGCGGAACCGCCCCTTGACGGTGGGCGGGACGAGTTCGGTCCGTATCTCCGTGAAGGGCGTGATGGTCAGATTGCCCTCGGGGACGGTCGTCGCCTCCGGGTGCTCGGTCGGGGTGATGCGCACGGCGTACGGGTTCGGGCCCGCGGTCGCGTCCGGGGTGCGCGGTGGCGCGAACCGCAGCTCCACCGTGCCCGTCGTACCGGGGTAGATGCGGAGCGTCTGAGGCTCGACGGTGGTCCAGGGCGCGATGTCGCCGACCGGCTCGAAGCGGTACTCGTCGACCACATCACCGGTATTGCGCACGCGCAGCCGTACCGTCGTGCTGCCGCCGGGGTCCACCGTGGCCGACGCGGGTTCGAGGGAAGTCCAAAGGCTCACACGCCCACGGTAGGCGGGGAGTTCGGCGGGAGTCAGGAGTCGCAGGGGCACACCGGATGTCCTCGCGGACCTCCCGGCTGCCCCTCCCGTGCGGCGCGGTCCTGGCTTCCCTACCGCTTCTCGCTGTCGCTCTCCGAGGACCACTCGGAGTGCGAGGAGTCCGGGTCGTGGCCGACGGTCCTCTCCGCGTTCGTGCCGACGATGGTCCGCAGAGCGATACGGGACATGCGGTCCAGCATGCGCAGGGTCACGTCCCGGTCCTCGGCGGCGGTCGGCTCCTTCTGCCGGTACGTGCCCTTGGCCTCCTCCTCGGTACCGGAGGAGGCCCGCTGCACGTTGAGCGTGCCCGCACCCCGCCCCCTCCCACCCGCACCGCGTGCGGAGCCGGGTGACCCGGCCCCGCCGCCCGCGGTCTCCACGGCCCGCTGCACCGGCGCCGGCCCGCTCATCACCTGCCGCGCGGTCTCCTTCGCCTCGACCTCCGCCCAGTCACGGGGGTCGGAGATCATCAGACCGTCGCCGTTGTCGGTGCCGGGTACGGGCCCCCGGCTCTGCCGGCCGATGTGGTGCAGTTCTTCGGCGAGGACCTGCTTGTCCCGGCCGTCCCACACCACATGCGGAAAGGAGGTGTACGCCTGCGCGCCGATCTCCTCCGCGGAGCGAAGGGCCTCCGAGTCCGTGTGGAGACGTACGCCGCTGAAGTCCTCGCCGCCGAAACGGCTCTCCATCTCGTCATGGAGCGGTGCGTCCATCGTCCGCCCCGGCGAACGCAGCACGTCGTGCACCGAGGAACGCTGGACCGCAGGGCCGTGCCCGCAGTTCGCGTCGTGCCGGTGGCGCTGCTCCTCGACCGCACGGGACACCGCCGCGTTGCCCGCCGCGCGCTGCAACGCCAGGATCCCGGAGACGGGCCCCTGTGCGGGCACGCGCCCTGCCGGGCGGCCCGCGCCGGCCCGCCCGCGGGCCTTGTCGGTGTCCTTGTCCTGCGCGCGCACGGGACCTCCCCTCGAAGACGGGTACACCGGTCTCCAAGACGTAGTGCGCAACACCGGGGCCACGGAAGGTACTTCGGGGCAGTCCCGAGGGCAGCCGGCCGCAGCGGGTGACCGCGCTTGCCCCTCGGGGCAGAAGTCCTGCCCCCGAACGGGTACCGGAGGCCGTTTCGGTGGACGCGCTTCGCGCGTGAGGGTGAGAGACGTCCTGTCTCGTACCCCCGAGGAGCGCAGAGCATGCCGTCCTACCTGTCGCCCGGCGTATACGTCGAGGAGGTGGCCAGCGGCTCCCGTCCCATCGAAGGGGTGGGTACCTCGGTGGCGGCCTTCGTCGGCCTGGCCCCGACCGGTCCGCTGAACGAACCGACCCTGGTCACCAACTGGTCCCAGTACGTCGCGGCCTTCGGCGAGTTCACCGACGGGTACTACCTGGCGCACTCCGTGTACGGGTTCTTCAACAACGGCGGCAGCGCCGCGTACGTCGTCCGCGTGGGCGGTACGCCGGGCGGCGCGTCGTCCGACGGCTCTCCGGCCGCGCTGCGCGGCTCCGCACAGCGGGCCGCGCTCCCGGCGGGCGACCCGAAGCAGCTCGGCACCTTCAGCGTGACCGCCGTCGCCGGCGGTTCGCTCAGTGTCGAGGTCGCCGACCCCGAGGGCGAGGGCCCCGCCGAGCGGTTCAAGCTGATCGTCAAGGACGGCGACAAGGCCGTCGAGACCTTCGACGTGACCGCCAAGAAGGGCGGCCGCAACTACGTCGTCACCCAGGTCAAGGAACGCTCCAAGCTCATCGCGGTCCAGGAGTCGGCGCCCGCCGGGCAGCTCGCGCGCCCCGACAATCAGACCGTGGCCCTGGCAGCACCGGCACCGGCCCCCGCGCCCGCTGCCCCCGCCGGCGCGAGCGACTCCCAGCCCGGCCCCGCCGAGTACCTCGGCGACTCCGCCGACCGCACCGGCTTCGGCGGCCTGGAGGCCGTGGACGAGATCGCCATGGTCGCCGTCCCCGACCTGATGGCCGCCTACCAGCGCGGCGCCATCGACCTGGAGGCCGTCAAGGCGGTCCAGCTCGGTCTGATCGCGCACTGCGAGCTGATGGGCGACCGGGTCGCGATCATCGACCCGCCGCCCGGTCTGAATGCCCGTCAGATCCGCGTCTGGCGCCAGGAGACCGCGGGCTACGACTCCAAGTACGCGGCCCTGTACTACCCCTGGGTCAAGGTCTTCGACCCGGCCTCGGGCCAGTCGACGCTGGTCCCGCCGAGCGGTCACATCTCCGGTATCTGGGCCCGCAACGACTTCGAGCGCGGTGTGCACAAGGCGCCCGCCAACGAGGTCGTCCGGGGAGCGGTCGACCTGGAGATCCAGATCACCCGAGGCGAGCAGGATCTGCTCAACCCCATCGGCGTCAACTGCATCCGCGCCTTCCCGGGCCGCGGCATCCGCGTCTGGGGCGCCCGCACGATGTCCTCCGACCCTGCCTGGCGCTACCTGAACGTGCGCCGGTACTTCAACTACCTGGAGGAGTCGATCCTGCTCGGCACCCAGTGGGTGGTGTTCGAGCCGAACGACCACAATCTGTGGGCCCGCATCCGGCGCAACGTGTCGGCGTTCCTCGTCAACGAGTGGCGCAGCGGCGCCCTCTTCGGCCAGCGGCCGGAGGAGGCGTACTACGTCAAGTGTGACGCGGAGACCAACACCCCGGAGTCGGTCGACCTCGGCCGGGTCATCTGCGAGATCGGCATCGCGCCGGTCAAGCCCGCGGAGTTCGTGATCTTCCGGCTGGCTCAGTTCTCCAGCGGCAGCGGGGAGCTGGAGGAGTAGGCCACCGGCCTACTCCCCAGCCCACGCCCGCCTTCCTCCGCAACCCCTCACAAGGACAGAGAACAGATGAGCCTCAGCCCGGGTGACTCCCTCACCTCACACAATTTCGGCCTCCAGATCGACGGAGTGATGGTCGAGTACCTCGCCGAGGTCAGCGGTCTGACCATCGAGCAGGACGTCATCAAGAGCCCGCAGAACTCGGCGCAGGGCAGGCCCGAGATCAGTCTCATGCCGGGTGTGCAGAAGGACGGTCAGTGCACCGTCGTACGTGGCATGACCCAGTCGCCCGCGTTCACGACGTGGATCAACGACTCGATCTCCGGCCGGATGAGCACCGCCCGCAAGGACGCCTCGATCATTCTGATGGACTACGAGAACAACCCGGTCAAGCGCTACAACATGCGCAAGGCATGGTGCAGCAAGATCGACGCCAGCACCCTCAAGGCGGGCGAGGCCTCGGCGCTCACCGAGACCGTGACCATCGTCTTCGAAGAACTGGTCATCGAGTAATGCGGCGTACGACGGCCAGAACGGGCGCCGGCCCGGTCGTGGACGTACCGGCCCCGGAGGCGGCCGCGGGACCGGAGCAGACGGCTGCTCCGGTGCCCGCGCCCGCCCCGGCTCCGGCCCCGGTCGAGCAGCGGCTGCGGACGGAGTTCCCCTTCCAACTGCCCCGCGGCTACGTCGACGGGACCGGCACGGTCCACCGGGACGGCGTCATGCGTCTCGCCACGGCCCGGGACGAACTGATCCCGCTGCGGGACGTCAGAGTGCAGGAGAACCCCGCCTATCTGTCGGTGGTCCTGCTGGGCCGGGTCATCACCGGCCTCGGCACGCTTCCGTCGGTGCACGACGGCGTGGTGGAGAACATGTTCGCCTCCGACCTCGCGTTCCTCCAGGACTTCTACCGTCAGGTGAACGCCGAGGGCCACACGCGGGCCGCCGTGCAGTGCCCGCACTGTTCGGAGCCGTTCGAGGTCGAACTCGGCGGGAGCCGCCTGGGGGAATCGTGACGTACGCGACCGACCGGCTGCACGAGGAGATCGCGTACGTCGCCTACCACTTCCACTGGAGCATGGAGGAGATCCTGGACCTCGAACACCACGATCGCCGCCGCTATACGGAACAGATCGCGTCCCTGGTGGCGCGGGGCGGGGCGGAGGGCTGAGGGATGGGGTTCTTCGAACGGCTCAGGGGTGGATCGGCGGCTGCCGCAGGCCGCCGAGGCGGCGACGCGGCCGCGGTTGCGAGCCCGGCCGTGGGGACGAACTCGGCTGTGGGGGGCGGGAGTTCGTCGGGCGCGGGCGCTGATGCGGGCGCGGGCGCGGAGGGTACGGGCACGGGTTCTGAGGCCGCGGTCGCGGTGACGGCCGGCTGGGCGGGGCTGGCTCCGATGCAGCGGGCTGTCGGCAGACAGCCCGGTGTCGCGGACGCCGGCTTCGGCGGGCGGCTGAGCACCTGGCAGAACCCCTCCTTCACCGGGACCCTGTCCCACGCCGTCCTGGACGGGGCCCCGGGAGGGCTGGTCAAGGACGTGCTCACCACGTCGGCGCAACCGGTCCCCGGACTCGAACTGCCCTCGCGGACCCTGCCGGTGGCGGTGGCCGAACCCGAGGAGCCGGAGGCGGAGCCGGGCGCTGCGCTGCCGGTACAGCGCGCGTCCTGGGAGGTCACGGCGTCGCGCCCGGAGGGGCCGCGCGTGACTCCCGTGGTGCCTCGGTCCGACCGGCCGACCCTGTTGACGAGCGCGAGGGCGACGCCAGTCGTGCAGCGGCGTGCACTGCCGGTGGCGCGCCGCGAACGCGCGGGCGGTGGCGGCTCGGTGGGCCGCGAGCCGGTGGTCGCAGCCCCTTCGGCCGCTGAGGCGGTCGGTCCGGTCCTCCCGGCCGATTCGGTGGCGGGCTCGGTCGGTGCGGAGGTGGACCCGCTCGCGGCGGCCCGGGCCGTGGCCGGCGGTGACCTGGACGCCCCGAGGGCCGGGGCGGCCGGCGTCCCGGTCGGCGTTGCTCCGGACACCTCCGGCAGCCGGCCCGCCGAGTCCCGTCGAGCGGTGGCTGGTTCCGATGCGACCGCGACCGGTCCAGCGCTTCCCCCGGTCATCCCCGAACGCAAGGCGGCAGGCCCCGCCGGAGCCGAGACCGACATTCAGCGGGCGACGGCCGAGCCGCACGGCACGGCGACGACGCGCCCAGGCACGGACGCGCCCGGCGGAGGGGCGCAGCGCACGGGCGGTACGGCAGACGGCTCCAGTGGGGCTTCGGCCGATGTCCGGCGGTCGACGGCGAGCCGCGGCGTCACCGCCTCCGAGGCCACCGGGACGACGGCCGGAGGCAACACGGGGGCGGTCGCACCCGGCATGCCGGCGGCAGGCGCGGGGGAGGCGGTGGCACGTATCCAGAGGGCGGAGACACCCCCGAGCACCAGCATGTCGACCCCTCGCACGGGCACGGCGGCTGACACCATTGGGGCCGCAACGCCCCCTGGCGGGGCGGTAGTCGACGCCCGTGGGACGGCCGTCGCGACTCCCGGTCCCGCACCCGCACCCGGCGAGCGCGGCGGTGCGGCGACCGGCCCCGGCGACTCGGTGCTCAATGTCCAACGGGCGGCGACAGGACACCGTGCTGCGGCGACCGCCGCCGACGCGGACATGGGCCATACCGAACGGTCGACAGAGCCCACCGGGTCGGCGGACGGCGCGAGCGGGACGAGAGCGACGATCACCCCTCTCGGCACCGCGACCCCTCCCGCCGGAACCACGGCAGAGCCCACGCCTTCGGCGGCCCCCGCGCCCGTCCGGCCGGTGGCCGACCGGGGCATCCAGACGCCTCGCCCGGCTCCGGCAATCAACTCTCCCGGCCCGTACCAGGGTTCGGGCTCGGCATCGGCACCAGCAGCTTCGGCAGCCGCCGGCCCTGTTGCCACCACCCCCAGCGCGATCACCCCGGCGGTCACCGGCGCCCACAGCCCGGAAGCCGGCTCCCCGCGTACGACAACCGGCTCCGACACCACGGCGGCCTCGTCGCGTGCGGATATGAACTCGTATGGTTCCGAGGGGAGTCGAGGCGTACCCGCAGTCCCGAGCCCTCCGCCCGTCCCGAGCCCTCCGCCTGTCCCGAGCCCTCCGCCCGTCCCGGGCGCGCCCCCGGTACAGCGGAGCCTCCCCGACAAGGTCCGGCGTACGGGCCTCGGAGCGCCGCTCGCACGGAACGCACCCTCAGCCGGCACGCCCTCTGTCCGCCCGGCGTCTGCGACGCCGCCACGCGGATCGGCCACACCTCGGCCCCAGAGTCCCTCGGCCCGGCCCACCGGCCCAGCCTCATCTTCGCGCCCGGCGGACCGGCCCGACTCGTCGGCCGTTTCCGAGGTACCGACACCGTCGCCCGCACCCGCCGTCAGCGCTCCGCCGCCTGCTCCCGTACAGCGCGCCACGACCCCCACCCCCCAGCGGCGGCCCCTCCTCGGCGCACCTCTCTCCGCCCTGCCCCCGGGAGCCGAACCCCTTGCGGGACGTACCGATTCCGGCGGCTCGCGGAGCCTCGCAGGGCCGCATCCCGCACAGCCCGTACCGCCCCTCCAGCGAGCGGCGACCACACGCCAGGCGGCGCCGGATCGTACGGGCGTACCGGTCGCGCGGGCCCTTCACCAGCCGTCGACCGGTTCCGGGGCACCGTCCGACCACCCACCGGCCGTCCCTCTGGCGAGCCCCGCGGGCACCTCCCGTGCCGTGGAGCGCAAAGCCACCACCGCCCCCGCGCCGTCCCCGGCCGCTCCGGTCCGTGCCCTGACTCCCGCACGTGCCCTCACCTCGGCGGTTCCACCCCCGGTACCCGCTGTCCAACGCCAGGCGGCCCCGGCCGCCGTACCCCTGCGCCGTCCCGCGCCCACGCCTGCGACAGACCGACGGGCACCTTCCGCGGGTGGTGGGCCGACCGTGCAGCGATCCACCGCCCCCGGCCCCCGCCCCGCTGCCCAACGACTGACGTCAGCCGGTCCCGGGCTCAGGCCGACGACGACCACGCCCCCGGCAACCCCGCTCCCCACCCGCCTCGCGCCGCTGTCGCAGGCGACAGCGGTTCCGCCGAGCGCGCGCCCCGTACCGGCAGTGGTCCAGCGACACGCCCACCAAGCACCCGCACCGGCACACACGACGACCACCGCCGCGGCATCCGTACCCACGCCCGCGCGCACCACGACCACCGCCGCAGCATCCGTACCCATGCCCGCGCGCACCGCAGCACCCGTCCCCGTCCAACGCGACCCCAAGAACCCGCTTCTTCCGACTCCCGCCACAACCACCACCGCCGTCGCGCCCGTTACCTCCCACCACACCACGTCCCACGGCTCCGGCTCCTCGGCCTCCGGTTCCTCCGCCTCCGGCTCCACCGGTGTCCCGCCCGGCCGGGACACCGCCGCAGGCGAGCCCCCGCCCGCGTACACCCCGGTCGCCAAGGGCCAGTTCGACCCCCGATCCCTGACCGACTTCCAGCTCGACGAGCTCACGCACAGGCTGATCGGCCGCATCACCCGGCTGATCCGTACCGAACTGCGCCTCGACCGGGAGCGGGTCGGCAAGCTCCGCGACCCCCGTCGCTGAGCCGCCCCACGCCCACCGCAACAAGCACCGCACGCACCACCGACGTCCGCAGAAAGGCCGCCCCCGATGTCCCGCGATCTCGACCCGGGCTCCACCATCTTCTTCACCCTCACCATCGACGGCGAGAGCCTCGGCTACTTCAACGGGTGCGAAGGGCTCTCGTCCGCGGTGGAGGTCGAGCAGCACCAGGAGGGCGGCAACAACGGGTTCGTGTGGCAACTCCCGTCGCGCGTCACCTTCTCCACCATCCGCCTGACCCGACCGCTCACCCCGGACACCACCAAGGTCGCGGCCTGGATCTCCTCCGTGGCCACCGGGATCAAGCGGCCGACCGCGCAGATCGCCGCGTTGCGCGCGGACGGTTCGGAAGTGGCCCACTGGGGGCTGATCGACGTGCTGCCGGTCAGCTGGCAGGGCCCCACCCTGGACCCGGCCAACCCGGGCGTGGCCACGGAGGTCCTGGAGATCACCCACCACGGGTTCACGGACTGAGGGGCGGCACACGACATGGCACAGGGCAAGAAGGGCGCCGGCAAGAGCCTGGTGCGCGCCACGCTCGCCATCCACGAGCCGCCCGTCGGAACCAGCACCACCCCGGGCGCTCTGATCAAGACGTTCACCTTCGACTTCAACCCCGCTCAGTTGCAGCTGAGCCGCCGCGCCCAGTGGAAGTCCACGCCCGCGGCGGCCGTGCGTGACGGCACGGTCCCCGAGTTCATGGGGCCCGAGCCCCGGGAGATGACGGTCGAGGTCTTCCTGGATTCGTCCGGCAAACCGAGCGGCACCTCGGTGCTGAAGAAGGTGGAGTCCCTGCTCGACTGCTGCGAGGTGACGGGCAAGAGTATCGCCGCCAAGCAGCCGTCGCCGCCATGGGTGGTGTTCCAGTGGGGCTCGTTCTCCACGGCCCGCTTCACCGCGTACGTGAGTTCCGTCGACGTCACGTACTCCCTGTTCGGCACGACCGGTGTGCCGATCCGTGCCACCTGCCAGGTGTCGCTGCACGAGATCCCCGCCAAGACCAAGGGACAGAACCCGACATCGGGCGCGCTGACCGCGCGCAGCGTGCACCGGGTCGTGGCGGGCGACTCGCTCCCGTCACTGGCCTGGCGCGAGTACGGCAACGCCTCCGCCTGGCGGTCGATCGCCGAGGCCAATGACATCGACGACCCGTCCCGTCTGCCCACCGGCATCGAACTCGTCCTTCCGGCCGCCGAGGAGGTGGGACTCTGATGGTGAAGCCCTCCTTCTCCAACGTCATCCACGTCACCATCGACAGCAAGAAGCTGCCGCCCGCATACGCGGACCTGCTCGTCGGCGGCTGGGTCGACCTCGGGGCCGGGGTGCCCGGCGCGTTCCGGCTCACCTTCCGCGACCCGCATGGGCAGTTGCTCGGCAAACTGAACATCAGGTTCGGCTCCAAGGTGGTCCTGGCACCTGTCTCCGACGGCCAGGGAGCGGCGTCCCCGCTGCTCACCGGTGAGGTCACCGGCATGGAGACCGACTACGACGGCACCGGCACCTTCACCGTCATCCGCGGCTACGACCCGGGCCACCGGCTGATGCGGGTGCGCAGAGTGGCCGCGTACCGCAACCAGACCGCCTCCGACATCGCCCGGAAACTGGCCGGGACGAACGGCATCCCGATCGGCGAGGTCCAGGGCACCAAGGGCGTCTACGAGTTCGTCAGCCAGTCCCATGTGACGGACTGGGACTTCCTGGCGCGGCTCGCCGACGAGAACGAGATGGTGATGTCGCTTGACCCCAAGGGGAAGTTCCGGTTCGTGAAACCGGACCCGGCGTCCGGGGCGCCCCCGACGAGCACACCCGGCGAGAAGAGCCCGTTCGTGCTCCAGGGCGGCATCGACGTGCTGCGCTGCCGGGCCGCCGTCACCGCCGCCGACCAGGTCGACAAGGTCGAGGCACGCGGCTGGGACGTCAGGACCAAGAAGAAGATCGTGGAGTTGGCGAAGGCGAGCAGCAACCCGGGCATCGCCATCGGCACCACCCCGGGGAAGGCGGCCACGGCCTTCAAGGCCGCCAAACTGGTCGAGACCGACACCCCGTACGACCGGCAGACCGAGGTCAGGTTCGCCGCCGGCTCCCTCGCCGACGACATCACCTCCTCCTTCGCCGAACTCGAGGTCACGGTGCGCGGCAACCCCCAGCTGCGTCCTGGTGTGCCCGTCACGCTCACCGAGGTGGGCACACCGTTCGAGGGCAAGTACACGGTCACCTCCGTACGGCACACCTTCGGCGACGGCAGTCACTACGAGACGTGGGTGACCGTCAGCGGCCGGCAGTGGCGCTCGCTGTTCGGTCTGACCTCCGGCGGCGGCACGGCGGCCCCTCGGCTGCCGAGTGTGGCCAACGCGCTGGTCACCGACGTACAGGACCCGCTGAAGCAGGGGCGCGTGAAACTGCAGTTCCCGTGGCTGGACGACGCGTACGTCAGCGACTGGACCCGCACCGTGCAGTTGGGCGGTTCGGGCGGCGGCGGGGTCTTCCCGGCGGACGTCGGCGACGAGGTGCTGGTGGCTTTCGACCGGGGCGCCCTCGACCATCCCTTCGTCATCGGCGGGCTCTACAACGGCCGGGACCAGCCGACCGTCGTCAAGGACGTGCCGCTGCACGACGGACTCAAGAAACAGGCGATCCGGCACACCCTGTCCGACCGGCAGGGCAACCGCGTGGACCTGCTCAGCCAGAAGACCGGCGCCCGCAAGCAGGGGGTGCGCATCGTCACCGGCAACGACCGGCTGACCATCGACCTCGACCGCACCCGGACCGAGATCACCGTGGACAGCAAGGGCGCCGTCACCATCACCGGCGGCACCTCGGTGTCCGTCGAGGCCGGCAACGACCTGACCCTCTCGGCGGGCAAATCCCTCACCATCAAGAGCGGCGGCCTCATGAACATCCGGGCGCGGTCCGCCCTCAACGTCAGCTCGACCGCCGGGGTCCTCGCCCTCGGGGCGCTCGGACCCTCGGGCAGTGTGCAGCTCCGGACCACCGGACCGGGCGGTGTGAACGTGCAGTCCCCGTTCATCCGCATGCTGGGCCTGGTCACCGCCAACGGGAAGCCGGTGATCTGATGGCCGAGCAGTTCGTCGGATCGGGCTGGGCGTTCCCGCTGCGGATCGGGCCCACCGGAGGCATCGCCCTGGTCAGCGGAGAGCGCGAGATCGAGGAGGCGATCCGGCTCGTGCTGGCCACCGCCCCGGGTGAGCGGCCGATGCGCCCCGAGTTCGGCTGCGCCATCCACGACCTGGTGTTCGCACCGGTCAACGAGGCGACCGCGGGCCGCATCCAGCACGAGGTGTACGCCGGCCTCGACCGCTGGGAACCGCGCATCGAGGTCCATGACGTCGAGGTCACCGCGGGCACCGAGCAGGGCGTGCTCTTCATCGACGTCCGCTACTCGATCCGTGGGACCAACAACCCGCGCAGCCTGGTCTTCCCGTTCTATGTCATCCCCTCCCACGACGAGCCGGACCCGGCTCCCGAAAGCGACCGCTGATGGCTCTGCCCTCCCCGAACCTCGACGACCGCCGCTTCCAGCAGTTCGTCGACGATGCCAAGCGCTACATCCAGCAGCGCGCCCCGGAGTGGACGGACCACAACGTCTCCGACCCCGGTGTCACCCTCGTGGAAACGGTCGCCCACATGGCCGACCAGATCGTCTACCGGCTCAACCGGGTGCCGGAGAAGAACCACCTGGCCTTCCTGGACCTCGTCGGCATCACCCTCTTCCCGCCCTCGGCCGCCCGCACCGATGTCACGTTCTGGCTGTCCGCACCGCAGGAGGACCATGTCCTGCTGCCCGTCGGCACCGAGGTGGCCACCACGCGCACCGAGAGCGAGGAAGCGGTCGTGTTCGCGACCGAGCGTGAACTGACCGTCGTGCCGTGCGAGTTGAGGAACCTCGTGGTCCAGCAGAGCGGTGAGGCCCGCGCCGACAGGACCGCCGACCTCGCCGAGGGCAAGGACGTGATGTGCTTCGCCGAGTCGCCCCGGCCCGGTGACTGCATGCTGCTCGGCCTCAGCGCCGCCGTACCGCACTGCGCGCTCGCGATGGAACTGGACAGCCGGGTCGACGGAGTCGGTGTCGACCCGCGACAGCCGCCGCTGGTCTGGGAGGCCTGGACCGAGGACGGCTGGGCGGCCTGCGAGGTCGACCGTGACGGCACCGGCGGACTGAACAGGCCGGGCGAGGTGGTCCTGCACATTCCCGGCGGGCACACCGTCTCCCGCACCGGCGGCCAGGAAGCCGGCTGGCTGCGCTGCCGGGTCACCGAGCCGCTGCCCGACCAGCCCTTCTACACGACCTCCCCGACCGTACAGTCCGCGGAGGCGTTCACCATCGGCGGCACCACCACCGCCGTCCACGCGGAGACCGTGTACGACGAGGCGCTCGGCGAGTCCACCGGCCTGCCCGGACAGCGGTTGCGCCTGGCCCACGCACCCGTGGTCGGCGACACCCCGCCGGTGCTGCTCCAGACCGCCGAGCGCGACGGGTGGGCCGACTGGGACGTCGTGCCGTCCTTCGCCGCGACCGCCCCGCACGACCGGCACATCACCCTCGACGCCGCCACCGGCGAGATCGCCTTCGGCCCCGCGGTCCGGGAACCCGACGGCACACTGCGCCAGTACGGTGCCGTGGCCGCCAAGGGCGCCGTCATCCGTGCCCTGCGCTACCGCACCGGAGGAGGCAGGGCCGGCAACGTCGCCCGCGGCGCCGTCCGGGTGCTGCGCACCTCCGTCCCGTACGTCTCCGAGGTCGTCAACCGGGAGGCCGCGCGCGGCGGGGTCGACGGCGAGACGGTGGCGGAGGCGAAGACCAGGGCGCCCATCACCCTGCGCGCCCAGGAGCGGGCGGTGACCCTGCGCGACTACGAGGAACTCGCCCGCCGTGCCGCCCCCGAGACGGCCCGCATCACCTGCCTGGAGGGCGACGAGGGAGAGCACGGGGCGTACGCGGTACGGGTGTTGGTGGTCCCGCAGGCGGTACCGGACCCCGGCGGCCGGCTGCGTTTCGAGCAACTGGTCCCCGGCGACGCGCTGCTGCGGCGCATCACCCGGTACCTCGACGAACGCCGTCTGATCGGCACCCGGCTGGCCGTGGGCCCGCCCTTCTACCAGGGCGTCACGGTGGTCGCGACGCTGCACGCGTTCCGGGGCACCGACACCGACCGGGTCCGGCGCCAGGCACACGACGCCCTCTACCGCCATCTCGACCCGCTGACCGGCGGCGCCGACGGGCAGGGCTGGCCCTTCGGCCGCCCCGTGCAGTCCGGCGAGGTCTTCGCTGTCCTCCAGCGCGTCCCCGGCGTCGAACTCGTCGACGAGGTCCAGCTCCACCCCGCCGACCCCCTCACCGGGAAGCGCGGCGAGGCCACCAACCGGATCGATCTCACCCCGCCCTCCCTGGTGTTCTCCTTCGACCACCGGGTCCGCGTGATCGGGGACGGGGCGTGAGGGGCTCCGTCGACGGGCTGGAATCCTCCGCACCGATCGGCGCGATGCTGCCCGCGGTCTTCGCCGACGACGACCTCGCGCAGCGTTTCGTCGCCGGGCTCGACGAGGTGATCGCGCCGATCCTGAACGTTCTCGACTGCCTGGACTCCTACTTCACACCGACCCTCGCCCCGGTGGACTTCACCCACTGGCTCGGCGGCTGGGTCGGGGCCGAGACCGACGGCACGGAACCGGAGGTCCGGCTGCGCGAGGCCGTCGCCGCCGCCGCGTATCTGCACCGCGTCCGCGGTACCCGCCGCGGTCTCGCCGAGGCGATCCGGCTCGCCTTCGGCGTGGAGCCCGAGATCACCGAGAGCGGCGCCGCCGACTGGGACGCACGCCCGCTCGGTCCGGTCCCCGGCGAGCGCCGACCGCGACTGAACGTCACGCTGCGGCTGCCCGACCCGACCCCTTCGGACGAACACCGTCTGGACAGCCTCGTCGCGGCCGCCCGGCCCGCCCACATGCCCTACGCGGTCCAGGTGATCGCCGCCGAAAGGAATCCCGAGAGATGACCAGCCAGACCTCCGGCACCGGCCCCGGACGGGAAGGGGTCCCGAGCTGCGCCGAGTGCGGAACCCGGGCCGAACCCGGACAGTCCTTCTGCGACTCCTGCGGCGCGGTGCTCGGCTGGACCGCGTCCCCGTCCGCCGCATCGTCATCGTCCACGCCGGCGTCCGCGTCCGCCGGGCCGGTGGCAACGGCCGTGCCCGCGGCTGCCGTTCCGGACCGGGCCCGGAGCGCCGAGGGCGGGACGGCCCACGTGCCGGACCGGGGCGCCGCGTCCCGGACCCCGGTCGCGGGCGGCTCCGGCACGACGGCCGACAGCGAGCGCGGACACGACGCATCAACCCCGCCCCCGCGGGCCGGCGGAGCGACACCTGCCGCGACGGGCGGCCCGCACGAGCCGAGGACCGACAGCCCGCACGACGGAGGCGGACGGACCACGGCACGCCGAGGGGACGCCGACCCCGACGCCACCGCGGACACCGCCCCCACCCGGCCCGTGCCGTCAGCCGCCCCCGACTCCGCTCCGCCCGCCGCTCATGACCCTGTTCCCGCACCGGACGCGGCGTCCGAGCGCGCCAGGTCCCTGCTCGTACCGGTCGCCGACCCCGAACACCGGGCTCCGGCCGAGCCGGCCGTGGCACCCGTGCTGCCGGGCCGCCCGGTCGCCGCCCGTCCGCAGGTCCGGGCCCCGGAACCGGACCACGGAACCACCGGCGGAGTGCGCTGCCCCTGGTGCTCCACCGCCAACCGGCCGGACCGGCACTTCTGCGGACGCTGCGCCATGCCCATGGCCGAGAGGCCGCATACGCCAGGCCAACTGCCGTGGTGGCGGCGCCTGTTCGCGTCCCGCGACGGTGCGGCCCCGTGGGCCGGCGACCGCCCGCGCCTGCGCCGGGGCTTCGGCCGTGTCCTCAACTGGGTGGTGGCGGCGCTGGTCCTCGCCCTGCTCATCACCGCCCTGGTCAAGGCCGACGACGGTGTACAGGCGACACGCGATCACTTCGCCAAGCGGGCACCCCTCTCGCCGGACCGGGTCACGGCCTCCCGCTCGTACCCCGGGCACGGCCCGCAGCTGTTGGTCGACAAGCTCAACAACACCTGGTGGGGCCCGGGTATCTCGCAGTCCGGCAAGGGGGAGTGGGTGGAGGCACACTTCGACCGCCCGACCCGCCTGCTGGACCTCGTGATCACCTCAGGTGTCTCGGCCCGCGCCGACCAGCTGTCCTCGTCGGCGCTCCCGCACCGTGTCGAGGCACGGATCACCACCGCCGACGGCAGGACGACGACGCGCCACATCACCCTCGACCAGAGTGCCGGGGGCCAGCGGCGCCCCTTCCGCGTCGGTGAGGTCACCGCGGTGCGCTTCACACTGGAGTCGGCACACGGAGCCTCGGGCGCCAAGCAGATATCCCTCGCCGAGATCGAGTTCTTCGGCCCGTCCAGCAGCGGCGTCTCGTAAGGCCGGGACGCGGGAGCCCGCCGTCCCGCAACTCCCGGGCCTGCGGGGGGAGCGGATGGCGGGCGCGGACGAGGGGGGCCGGGGGGGCCCGGCGCGGCCCGCGGGCCCCCCCCCCCCCCCCCCCCCCCCCCCCCCCCCCCCCCCACCCCCCCCCCCCCTCCGGGACGCGGGGTGGGCGCCCCC